>JBIKVL010000104.1:0-8795 GCA_044356875.1 Pirellulaceae bacterium
CCCATAGCGACTTTTTCATCGCCTTGGACGAACGCGGGGTAGCGCGAGTGTGCCCGACGCGGCGCGGCGACTGGGTGGTGGCGGCGCGGCGGGCGGCGGGCCGCAACTTCACGCTTGCCGAATGGGAAGCGGCGGGGGCGCGGCGGGGCGAACCTTACCGCGAGACGTTTCCCGGCTGGGGAGCGGGAGTCGTGGCCGCCCGAACGACTCCGCGCCCCGATGCGGTGGACGCGGTTCGGACCGACGTTCCGATCGCCGAGGAAACCGACGGTCGGCGGACGCTGCGTTATCACCTCGAAAGCCTGCCGATGCTCGGCGAAGCCGACAAAGCGGCCGCGATCGTCCGTGAGGCTTGGCGGGCGTGGGAGGCGGCGGGGCCGTTGCGGTCGGTCGAGGTGTCGGCGGCCGAAAGGCCGCATGTGGTGGTTCGCGCCGAGCGGTTGGACGGGCCAGCGGGCGCGCCAGCCCACGGCCAATTGGGTCCGCCGCGCGAATCCGTGACGCTCGAATTGCGGCTCGATGCCGAGCAAACCTGGACAGAGGACTTGCTACGCTTGGTCGCCACTCATGAGCTGGGGCATCTGCTTGGTCTCGGCCATACGGCGACACCGGGCCAGTTGATGAGCGACTCGGTGCCGGACTCCGTGCGGACGCCGCAGGCGGAAGACATCCAGCGGCTGCGCGCGATGTGGTCGCGATCGAACGGTCGCTGATCGCGGCGGGGACGGGATGCCGCGACGGCTGGGCGGGTCCAGCCAAACGAGGCGGCGAGACCTGCGAAGCCAGCGGCGAGCATGGCAGGCATGGCGAGCACGTTAAGTGCCGCGAGCACGGCGGATACATCGTTCCAATCGGTTTACTTTTTTTCTCTTTAGTGGGAGTGTTTTCCATGAGTAGCGGCAATTCATCGCCGGTCGGGCCGACAAGCGGCGCGGGCGGCAATCCGGTCGGCGGCATGCCAAGTGGTGGGCCGATGTCGTCGGGGCAGATGTCGTCGGGGCAGATGTCGTCGGGGCCGGTGTCATCGGGGCCGATGCCTGCGGGTGTTTATCCGCCCGGTTATCCGGTGGGCTACACCGGCGGCCTTCCGGCATCGCCGTCGTCGGCTTTACCGGCGGGCCTTGGGCCGGGGACTCCGATCGTCATCCAGACGCAGGGGACGTTCCAACGGATTCTGGGGTGGGTTGGCTGGGCGGGGTTCTTCCTCTGCACGGTGTTGCTGTTTGGGTTCGTGACGACGTACTACGAGTATTTCAACACGACCGAGGGGATCACGGAGAAGTACCATTCCGGGGCTCGGTTTGGCGCGGACAAGATCGCGATCATCGATGTCTCTGGCGTGATCATGGAGGGGGACGGCTTTGTGAAGCGGCAGATCGACATGGTCCGCGAAGACCAGTCGGTGAAGGCGGTGGTGGTGCGGGTCGATTCGCCGGGCGGGACAGTGACGGGTTCGGACTACATCCTGCACCACTTGAACAAGCTGCGGAAAGAGCGGGAGTTGAAGTTGGTGGTCAGCATGGGAAGCATCGCGGCCAGCGGCGGCTACTACGTCTCGATGGCGGTCGGGGACGAGCCGCAATCGATCTATGCGGAACCGACGACGACTACGGGTTCGATCGGGGTCATTGTGCCGCATTACGACGTGAGCGATTTGTTGAAGCGGTTCGATGTCCGCGACGACTCGATCGCCAGCCATCCGCGGAAGCAAATGCTCAGCATGACTCGGCGCCTATCCGACGAGGACCGAAAGATCGTCGAGGCGTATGTGAACGAGTCGTTCGAGCGGTTCAAGTCGATCGTGAAGGACGGTCGGCCGGCGTTTCGCGCGGACGAGTCGCCGTTGATCGAGGCGGCGACGGGCGAGATCTTCACGGCGAACCAAGCGAAGAAACGCGGCTTGGTGGATGAGATTGGGTTTATCGAAGACGCGCTCGCGCGGGTCGCCGAGCTGGCCGGGTTGAAGCTGGAGGAGACGCGGGTGGTTCACTATCATCGCCCGCCGTCGTTGTTCGACCTGCCAGTGTTGGCGTCGGCCGCCGGACCGCGTCGCCCGCAAAACTCGCTGGCGGCGATCTTGGAGCTCAACGCGCCACGAGCGTGGTACTTGGCGGCTTCTTGGCCGATCAGCCCCGAGCTCTTGAGCTGGGCGGGCCGGGAATAGTCGGCGCATAAAAAAACCTGCCGGGATAAAATCCCGGCAGGTCGTGCGTCGTAGCCTCAGGGCGTCATGTCACCTTAGCGGACCAAGGTGGCACTAGCTTGAACGACCCGACGTTGGGTGGACTGAATGTAAGCCGACGGATCGACAACCGGAGCCGGCGGAGGAGGAGTCGCTTCGCCCTCAGCCTTCACCGGAGCCTTGCCGCCATCGCAACCGCAGGCCGGAGCCGGAGCGGCGCAGGTCGGGGCCGGAGCCGCACAACCCTTGTCCGCACAGCCCTTGTCGCAGCAGCTCGGCTTGTGGCAATGGCTACGGCAAGCGAAGAACCGATCCAGCAGGCCAGGCCGGCAGATCGACTTGCAGCACTTGCTGTGGCAGTCATGCTTCACCGCATCGCAACCGCAGTGCGGCTTGGCTTCGCACGTCGGAGCCGGAGCGGCACAGGTCGGGGCCGGAGCCGCACAACCCTTGTCCGCACAGCCCTTGTGGCAGCCGCTGTTGCAGTCATTGCAGCACTTCTTCAAGCAAAACCGAGACAGGATCGGTTCGCATCGCTTCACGCAGCACTTCGGGCCACAGTCCGGCTTCTTCACGCAGCAGGACGGGCCAGGAGCGCAGCAGTTCTTAGCACCGTTATCGCAGCCGCAGCCATTGCTGCCGAGCATGCGATTCAACAGGTCAAACCCGAAGCTCTGCGAACAGAGGCCGAGGCTAAGAACGATCGTTCCAACAATAGTGTTCCACTTCATCGAGCCACATCTCCTATGGATTGAACTTGGTCTGGCTTTCCGCCCCCTCCGACCGCGGTCAGCGGGCGGAACGGTAAGTCGGTGTCTTGCCGCTCCCGACCGACTGACTCGACCGTCTCACGAGCGGTCGAGGCATCCGGCAGTTGGAGAAGCCAGTGCGGGCAAGGTGGGACTTTGCTCGCAAGTTCAAAAGGTGTGTTCGTGCCAGGATCGGTCGAGTCAATCCTTGACTCGAATTAGTTGTCCGCTCCGACACCCGGCACGCTGGGTCTGTGCCCTTCAAGGCACACTTGCACGTCCCGTGACACCTAACCTATCGGCGGCCATGGCGCGGGGCCTTGAGTATGCGAAAACGATTTTCCCACCATGGTTTACGACGACAAAACCGGCGACTATTCGCCCTGCGGAAGATGGCCAAACCTTGCCGGTTGTATGGCGCGAAAACAGCCAAAATCGCCCCGCAGGTTTTTTGCAGCCCGCAAACTCAGCCCGCCTTCTACTCGCGTCCAGGACGCGACCCGGACGACTTTGTCGGTTGTAGGGGCGAAAGTCCGCCCATAAGAATTCCCGGCAATAGTCTACCCGGCCAAACGGCACCCCGCCCCGTGCCTCACAATCGCCGCGACCCCTACAATCCACCGTCGTCAGACCGGCTGCCCTTTCCTTCGCCCCACCTCCCGCATACTCGGAGGTCCCCACCATGACTCGCGGCTACGAACTCGTCGACTACTCGCTCCTTCCCGGAACTCCGTGCCCCTGCGGCACTGCCCGCCGCGGATTCGCGGAAGTAAACGACTTCCCCGCCACGGTTCACGTCACCGAAATCTCCGAGGAGGCGCGGCTGCACTACCACAAGCGGCTCACCGAGACGTATTTCTTTCTGGAATGCGGCCCGGACGCGGCCATGCAATTGGATGGCGAGCGGTTGCCGGTTAAACCGGGAATGGCGGTCATGATTCGCCCGGGCACCCGCCATCGAGCGTTGGGCCGAATGCGGGTTGTCATTTTCGTGCTGCCCAAATTCGATCCGGCGGACGAATGGTTCGATTGACTTGACACCCGGACCGTTTCGTGCCAACCTGGGCGTGAAACATGAACGGCTCGTGCATGTTTTGGCGATAACCAGGAACGGGAGGTGTCCGCCGTGCGGTTCTCACTGCAAACCGACTACGCCCTGCGAACCCTGATGTATCTGGCGACGCGTCGGGAACGCGCGACGATCGACAACGTGGCGACTTTGTTCGGCATCTCCAAGACGCACGTCGCCAAGGTCGTGAACCAACTCGCGCGGCTCGGCTACGTCCGCAGCGTGCGCGGCATCGGTGGCGGCATCGAACTGTGCCGCGACCCGGCGGAGGTGACGATCGGCGAGGTGGTTCTGTCTTTCGAAGGCTCTCTCAACCTGCTCGACTGCGTCACCCTCGAAAACGTCTGCTCGATCGAACGATTCTGCAAACTCAAGGGCGTGCTCGCCGAAGCCGAGCGGCGCCAAGTGGAATACCTGTCGTCCATTCGTTTGGCCGACGTCCTGCCCACGCGACGGCAACTCGCCACGATCGAACCGTCCTGACCCCAATCGGGAAGAAAACCGTCGTAACCCACGCCAGTAAGCGAAAAATCATTCACTCGGCTGCGGAGGCGATCACCATGAACAGCATGAAAACCGCGAAAGACGGCGGAACGAATTCCCCAACGAGCTCGCGGACAACGCCGTCTACTCGGGCGCTATCCGCGCGGGCGACATCCGCGCGGGCGCTGTCTGGATGGGCGTTGTTGGCTGGCGCCGTGATCGCCGCGATCGGCGCGGCGACGGTTGTGGCCGGTCCGGTGTGGGCTGAGGAATCGTACGAGCGGCCGCCGATCGCCTACAGCACGGCGGCGCCCGCGAACCGCGTCGCACGATTGCAGGCCCGCTTGGACGCCGGCGAGTTGACCTTGAAGCACTCGGAGCCACGGGGGTATCTGGACGCCGTGTTGAAGGCGCTCGACGTCCCCGTCGATTCGCAGACGCTGGTGTTTTCCAAGACCAGCCTGCAACTCGTGAGAATCACGCCGCGGACTCCGCGCGCGATCTACTTCAACGACGACATCTATGTCGGATACTGCCAGAACGGCGATGTGCTCGAAGTATCCGCCGTCGACCCGGCGCTCGGGGCGGTCTTCTACACGCTTGACCAAGACCCCGAACAGCCCGTGCGGTTCGAGCGGCGCGTTGACAACTGCTTGGTATGCCACAGTTCGTCACGGACCGATGGGGTGCCGGGCCACCTGGTTCGATCGCTGTACGTCGACCGCACGGGCACGCCCATCCTTTCCGCCGGCAGCCGTACCGTCGACCACACCACGCCGTTCGACCAGCGATGGGGCGGCTGGTACGTGACAGGAACTCACGGCGACCAGAAACATCTCGGGAACCTGTTGATCGACGGCCGACGAGTGGCCGAACCGGTGGACAACGCGGCGGGACAAAACGTCGTGTCGCTGTCCGAACGCTTCGAGACCGACGCCTACCTCTCGCCACACAGCGATCTCGTGGCGCTGATGGTCCTGGAACACCAGACGCTGGTACACAACCGGATCACGAAAGCGAACTTCGAGGCTCGCCAGTCGTTCGCCTACGACGCCATGATGAACAAGGCGTTGGAACGACCCGAGGGCACGCGATCGGAAACGTCGACGCGGCGGATCGCGGGTTCCTGCGAAGACTTGGTCGAGGCGCTGTTGATGGTGGACGAGGCGAAGCTGGCTGGTCCCGTCCGGGGCACGTCCGAGTTCGCGGCACGCTATTCGAGGCAAGGTCCGCGCGACAACCAGGGACGCTCCCTCCGCGAGCTCGATCTCCAAACGCGGCTCTTCAAATACCCCTGCAGCCCGTTGATCTATTCCACAGCCTTTGACAGCTTGCCCAAGGAAACAAAGACGCTGGTCGGCCAGCGGATTGGCGATATCCTCTCGACCGAAACCGCCCCGGGCGCCGCGTCGCGGTCGTCGGTGAATGACAAATACGCCCATCTTTCGACCGACGACCGCCGTCTGCTCCGCGAAATCCTCCAGCAGACCAAGCCGGGCCTGCTACCGCCCTAAACGACGCCGCCCGCTACGGCGCGGTGACGCCGAGCTCCTTGAGCTTGGCGGCGATGTCGCTGCCGTGCGACGTTGTTTTCACGGCCTTGTCGATGTGCAGGATCTTTCCATCCTTGCCGATGTAGAACGTCCAGCGGCGCGGGCGGACCTGCTTCTCATCGGTTACGCCCAAGGCGTCGGATAGCTTGCGGGTGGGGTCGCTGAGGATCGGGTAGTCCAGTCCGAGCGACTCGGCGAACTTCTTGTTCGTCTCCGCATCGTCGCAACTGGCGGTGAAATAGGCGACCGGCAGCTTTTTGAGCGCGGCGCCGTTCTCTTTCAGCGACTTGCATTCGTTCGTGCAGCCGCCCGTGAACGCCTTGGGATACCAAGCGATCACGACGGCCTGTTTGCCCGCGAAGTCGGACAGCTTGTGCGTCTTGCCGTCGCTACCGGGCAGTTCAAACGCCGGCGCCGCGTCGCCCTCTTTGACTTCGGCCTGAGCGGGGACGGCGAACAGCACGACGTCAAGCATCACGACGGCGGCGGCCGCCGCGAGCCATTTCCACGAGCACTGGATCATGGGATTACCTCCGGAAAAACACGCGTTGGAATCGAAACTCGTCGCGTTTCCGCGACGCCAAAACACCGTAACACAGCCGCGCCGCGCGGCGAAAGCCGGGTAGCCGTTTGACTCGCGGGCGGACAGCCCGTAAAGTATTCAGTCGAGTCACCGGCCACCGTGGCTTGGTCGTTGCGGCGGGCCGGAGTTGACTTGGCGGTAAGCGGCCCTTGCGAGGAGGAGCTGTGAACCGGGTCAGGCCTTAACCGGAGCAGCCCTAAGCGGTGCAATCTTGTGTGAGGGCCGCTTTCCGCCAAGTTGACTTCCTGACGGACGACACGTTATGGCCAGCGTAGCAGGCACGGAACCGGGCGGAACGCACGAATACGTCGTCGTCGCGCGGCGCTATCGCCCGCAGTCGTTTGCCGACTTGGTCGGGCAAGGCCAAGTCTCCCAGGCGCTCAGCAACGCCATCAACACCCACCGCGTCGGCCACGCCTATTTGTTCACGGGCGCTCGCGGGGTCGGCAAGACGTCGACAGCTCGGATTTTCGCCAAGGCCCTGAACTGCGTCCAAGGACCGACGCCCACCCCCTGCAATGTCTGCGATATCTGCCAAGGGGTCGCTCAAGGCGGGGATGTCGATGTCCTAGAGATCGACGGCGCAAGCAACCGCGGTATCGAGGAAATCCGCCAGTTGCGGGCGAATATCAACGTCCGTCCCAGCCGCGCGCGGTTCAAGATCTACATCATCGACGAAGTCCACATGCTGACGACGCCGGCCTTCAACGCGCTCCTCAAGACGCTCGAAGAGCCGCCCGAACACGTCAAATTCATCTTCTGCACCACCGACCCGGAAAAGATTCCGATCACCGTCCTGTCGCGGTGCCAGCGATTCGATTTTCCGCCCGTCGCCGCCGAATCGATCATCGATCGGCTGCGGCTGATCGTAAAGTCCGAAGGGCTCGAGGCCGACGAGGAAGCGCTCCGACTGCTTGGCCGTCGCGCCGCCGGCTCGATGCGCGATAGTCAGTCGCTGCTGGAACAACTGCTGTCGTTCACCACCGGCCGAATCACGGTGGAAGATGTCCATAAGATGCTCGGCACCGCCGGCGCCGGTCGACTCGCGCAGTTGGCGACGCACTTGGTAAACCGCGATCCGGCAGCGGCGCTGGCCGAACTGGAAAACGCGCTCCATCAAAGCATTGAAATCGGACAATTCGCCGAACAACTGCTCGGCTACTTCCGCGACATCATGGCCGTTGCCGTCGGGTGCGGTCCTGAACTGCTGCTGCACGCCGCCGAAGCCGACTATCCCGAGATCAAGCGGCTCGGAGCCAAATTCGGCCTCGAAACGACGCTCGCCGCCGTCCAAGTGCTCGACCAAGCCGTGACGAAAATGCGTCACAGCTTCCATGCCCGGGTCTTGTTCGAAGTCGCGATCGTTCGCATTTGCAAACTGGAAGACCTCGAAGAATTGGCCCAGTTGGCGGCGAATCTCCAGGCGGGCGGTCCCTTGCCCGCATCGCGTCCAAGCGGCCCGTCGTCGGAGAGCACGCCTGAGAGCACGCCCCGGCTCGCGGGCAGTAACGCGGGCAGTAACGCGGGCAGTAACGCGGGCAGTAACGCGGGCAGTAACGCGGGCAGTAACGCGGGCAGTGGCACAGGCGCCGAAAAAAAAAAGGATAGTGGACCCGTAGAGTCGGCAGCCACGATCCAACCAGCGTCTGCCGCGGCGGAAGCGATGTCCGTCGAGGACGCGGGGTCTGAGGAAGAGGCAGAGGAGCGGCCGCCCCACGAGCCAGCGACGAACGCCTCGGCCCCGCCTGTAGCGCCCGCGCCACCCGCTGTGGCCCGCGACCGGTTACCGGCCAACTTGGCCGACGCTCGCCAGTTGTGGGAGGCGGCGCTCGATCAATTGGAAGACATGACGGCCGATTTTGGCCGGGGCTATTCGACCGTCGACTTCGCCGATTCCGATCGGCTCGTGGTTGGCTTCCGATTGGAATACAATTTGCAGCGGTCGTCTTGCGAGCGGCCGGATCGAAAGCAGAAAATCGAGCAGGCGCTGGCGGCGGTGGCCGGGCGGACGGTGCGGGTCGAATTCATGGCGTTGGCAAGCGAGTCGAAACCGGTCGAGCGGAAGGCGGGGCCCGTGTCGAGAGTCGCTCGGATTCGCGAACGCGAGAAGCATCCGATGGTGCAACAGGCCCGGTCGATGTTCGACGCGGAGATCGTCGACGTCGTCGAACCGCGA
>JBIKVL010000105.1:0-8787 GCA_044356875.1 Pirellulaceae bacterium
TGTCGGCTTGGTAGAAGGCGGCGAGCCGCGGATTGAGCGGCACGGAGTCGGCGGCGAGCAGCGATCGGAAGTCGGCCGATTCGCCGCCGACGATCCGCTGCACGAAGATTTCGAGCGAAGTGCGAAGATCGGACGCGAGCACGGGCGAGAATTCGGGGAACAACGCCGAATCCTTTGCGATGTCCGGCGCGTCGTCGATCCGCAGCCACTGCCGGAAGAAGTCGGCCAGTTTCGCGTGGGCTCGCGGATCGGCCGCCATCCGTTGCGCGTGCCGCAGCACGCTGGCCGGATCGGACAGTTGGCCTTGGGTAGCGGCGGCGAGCAGCGGTGGATCGGGCAGCGAGTCCCATAGGATCCAAGACAGGCGGCCCGCGATGTCGTACGCGTCGGGTGGACCGTCCGGGACTTCCACCAGCAGGAACCGCGGGGACTTCAGCGTCCGCAGCACCACGCGTTTGACCGCGGTTTCCACATCGGCGGATTCGGCGAATTGTTGATCGACAAGCGTCGCGGCCTGTTCCTCGGTAAGCGGTCGGCGGAAGGCGAGCTCCACGAAGCGGCGACAGAACTGTTTCACGCGTTCCGCGCGCTGGGCGTCGTCCGGTTTGGCATTCGCCAGTTCCGGCAAACGCGCCGCGACGTAGGCGGCTGTTTCCAAGGCGGCGTCGGTGGCGGCTTGATCCCAGGCCTTGGAAACCGCCGAGCCACGCTCATAACCAACGCTGCGATCGTCTGGCGGAAAAGCGGTCGACATGACGAACGTTTCAGGCACGGTCGCGGTCCGCAGATCGCGGTCGGTCAGCGGCTCGTCGACGGTCCGCTTCGGCTTTCGCCACCACAGCGCGATCGACGCGGTCTTCTCCTTGAACTTGAAGTAGTCCAGCCGCAGCGGGTAGGCGCGGCCGCCGAGCAGTTTGATCGACTGGCGGAATTCGACGCCGCTGCCCGATCGCACCCAGGCGTCGATCAAAGCGGTCTGCGTATTGTTCACGAACAACCGGGCGCCGTTCTCGGTCCTCAACACGAACTCGTATTCGCCCGTTTCCGGCGCGATGACCGAGCCGTTCCAGCGAATCGCGAACTCGGGCGGCTCGATCTGGGCCGGATCGGGGCTCGAGTCGCGAAACTGAAAGAGCACCGCCGGATCGACGCGTTCCAGCACGCGGTTGTCGCGACTGGTCTGCCGCTTCTTGTAGTATTCCGCACGCAGTCCCGGCGCGGTTGGCCACGCGGCTTGCGGCCGGAAAGCTCCGAGGAGATCGGCGAGCGACTGTTGATATTGCCGCACCGTCAAACGCGACAGCTCGACACGCGGCGGCTTACGGCGGGCTTGCGCGGTCGGCGAATAAAACGTGTCGTGGATGTAAGCGGCGGCAGCCCGCGCGTCCTCTCCGACACACAATTCGGCCGCGTCTTTCGGCATCGTGTCGTGAATCAGTTTCGAGAGTTCGTTAATCGACTTATCCCCAACCAACACGTGCGGGTAGTGCTCCGCATGCCCTTCGCCTTCCACCCCATGGCACCCGGCGCACCGATCCGTGTAGATCACGCGTCCCCGTTCCAACAGCGCTGGCCCGCCTAACGCCGCTGCGTTTGGAGCGCCCGTGTTTGGAGCGCCCGTGTTGGCCGGCGGCGCGGCAGGGGCCTGCGCGTGCAGTGGCTTTGCATTGACGAGGGCAAGCGCGAGGGCGTTGACGACCGCGAGGCAAAGCGCCAAAACGCTCGTGGCGGAACGGGTCGCGAAACGAGTAGCGGGCCGTGTCATTGCACTTCCCCTTTGGTGACGCGCATGAAGACTTCTTCCAGCGACGTGATATGGCTGCCGAATTCGGCGATCCGAAAGCCGGCCAGGATCATGGCCCGCAGCATTTCCGCTTCGTCTTCCCGGGTGCCGTTGTGCGCGAACCGCACGGAATCGCCCTCGACCAGCACGTGGCCGATGCCGGGTTGTTCACCGAGCCACGTTTGGATGGCGGTGGTGTCGCCGAGCACTTGGATTTTCACTTCGCGATTCGGCGCCAGTTTTTTACGGATTTCCTCGACGGTGCCGTTCACCAACAGTCGGCCGCGTTCGATGATCGCAACGCGGTCGCACATCTCGGCGAGCTCGGTCAGGATGTGCGAGCTGATGAGGATCGATTTTCCGATCGCGGCCAGATGATTGATCATGTCCCGCAACTCGATGCGGGCGCGGGGATCAAGGCCGGCGGCCGGCTCGTCCATCACCAAAGCCGGCGGATCATGGATCAACGCTCGACCGAGGCACAGCCGCTGCTTCATGCCCTTCGAGAGTCCCCGAATCGGCTTCTCCGACAACTCGTCGAGCCCCGTGAACGCGAGGACTCGGTCGAGCGCTCGTCGGCGGTCGCTGCCAGAGAGTCCGTAGGCCCGGGCGAAGAAGTCGAGGTATTCGAAACAGTTGACGTTGGGATAGGTACCGAACGCGTCCGGCATGAAGCCGAGCCGGCGACGGACCCGATCGGGATCCTTGATCACCGAATAGCCATCGACCAGCGCGTCGCCGAACGTGGGATTGTCCAGCGTCGCCAAAATCCGCATGCTCGTCGTTTTTCCCGCTCCGTTCGGCCCGATGTAGCCGAACACCTGCCCGGACGGCACTTCGAACGAAATGTCGTTGACCGCCCAGATCGACCCAAACTGGCGATGAAGTCGGCGAATCTCGATCATGGAGCGTTCTCCACGCGAAACAAACGACGCGCGTTGTCGGTGGTCATGCGAGCGAACTCGAGCAGCGACTGGCCGCGAGCGGCGGCGACGCAGGCGGCCGTGTGGACCACCATCGCAGGCTCGTTCGGCCGTCGGCCACGAAACGGATGAGGCGGCAGGTAGGGCGAATCGGTTTCCACCAGAATGCGATCGGCCGGCACCGCTGCCGCCACCCGCCGCAGCTCGTCCATCTTCTTGTACGTTACCATGCCGGCGAAGCTGAGGTGCAACCCCATTCCCAGGCATTCCTCGGCGGTCGCCGCGCTGCCGGCGAACGAGTGCATGATGCCGCGCAGCGGACCTCGACGCGTGGCTTCGCGCAACATCGCCAGCATGTCCGCTTCGCAATCCCGCATGTGGATGACGACTGGCGAATCGAGCCGCTGGGCGAGCCGCAAATGGCGGTCAAAGTAATCTTGCTGGGTATCGAATGGGACCATGTCCCAATAGCGGTCCAGCCCCGTTTCGCCAACCGCGACCACCTTGGGCAGGGCTAACAGCCGTTCCACTTCTAGCCAGTCGCCCGCCGCCGCCTCGGCGCAGTAATTGGGATGAATGCCCGCCGCCGCGAACAGACCCGCGTGAGCCGCCGCCAGCTCCACAGCCAATCGGCTAGAGGCGAGCGTTGTGCCAACGACCAACGCCTGGCGAACGCCCGCCCCGTACGCCCGTTCCAGCACGCCTGACAGCGTCGTGGAAAACTCGTCGCTGTTGAGATGGGCGTGGGTATCGAAAAGTTCCACGCCCGCAAGATCGAGCTTCTCGAGCCCAAGATCGCTCGCCGCGTCAGCCACGGCGGTCAGCGACCCGCGTGAGCGCCGTTGGCGACGTCAGCCAACATATCGCGATGGGCCTTCGCTTCGCCCAACGCTTCTTGTAAGAGCGCGACGGCGTTTGACATGCCGATGTCGGCGATCGCCGCTTCGATCGCGGAGATTACGCCCGCCTGCCGCCGCAGCGACTCGCGAATCAGATAGTCGACCGACAGATCGGTGTAGCTGGTGAACGCCAGCGGAAAATCACCGTTCTCCGGCGCTCCGCCATTATCGAGCACCCACGCCGAGAGACGCTCGGCCGTTTCCACTTGCTGCTTGCCAACGTCCAGCAGCGTTTCGAGCGCCGCTTCACGCCCCGGATAGCTCCAGGGACGAGCGTCGCGGAGATAGGCGGGTAACGTGCGGTTCACCACTCGGATCACCCGGTTGAGCACCGCGTTGGTCGATTTCGAACTCATCTTTCGTGTCCCCCGGCCTAGCCGAGAATGTGCCGAGCCGCCTCAAGAGACCATTCGTGCAACCATGACCAGCCAACGATCAGAAACAGTAGTGGAGCGGCCACTAGGCAGACGTACGCAGGCTGCAGCCACGGATGGGTGAGTTCCCCGGGACGACGCTCTTTCGGCTCGGCGTCGATCGTAATCACCTTCACGACCCGCAAGTAATAGAACAGGCTGATCGCCGTGTTGAGACCGCCAATCACCAAAATCGCCAGCAGGAAATTCGCCGGCGCGCCGACCGCCGCCGACAACCGATAGCCGTCCGCTAGCGGCGCGAACACCGCGAACTTGCCGATGAAACCCGCCAACGGCGGCAAGCCAATCAGACTGAACAACGCGATCGTGAAGCAGACGGTGAGCACCGGCGAACGGCGGATGAGCCCCGCGTAGTCCTCGATTTGCTCGGTGCGATAGGCGTTTCGCCAAAACGCGATGATCGCGAAGACCGTCGTATTCATGAACATGTAAACGAACAGATAAATCAACAAACCGGCGATCGACGCGGTCGCGGCGGCGGCATCCAAATCCGCCATCACCAGGAAGGCGGGAACGGCCATCATCATGTAGCCGGCATGGGCGATCGTCGAATAAGCGAACAACCGCTTGATGTTCGTCTGCCCGTACGCCGCCAAGTTGCCGAACGTGCAGGTCAACACCGCCAACAAGGCGATCAACTTCGCCGCGAATCCCCGCACCGGGGCGAGTCTTTCGAGCGTCACTCGACGAGCCAGCGTCGCAATCTCCAGCGTCGCAATCTCGCCAGCAGCAGGCGCGGCCGCCTCAGCTGCAGGTGCCACATCCGCAGGCTTCTCGGCCGCAGGCTTCTCGGCCGCAGGCTTCTCGGCCGCAGGCTTCTCGGCCGCGTCGTCTTGACGATTGACGGCGACGAATTGCGAGTTCGAGGAGGCCGTGCGAGCGATCAGCCGCGTCTCCGCCTCGATGAACGCCGACTGGGGCGGAGTCGCTTCGGGCGGCAGCGTGCCGAAGCCGGCGACCACGCGGACCAGCAGCGCCAGCGCTGCCGCCTTCGACGCGATGCTCAAGAACGCGTTCACCTCGGCCGAAGCGCCTTCGAACACGTCGGGGCACCAGAAGTGAAACGGGACCGCCGACAGCTTGAACGCGAGACCGACTCCGAGGAATAACGCACCCATGGCCAGAACCATCGTTTGCTCGGACGACATGTCGCCGAGCCGTTCGGCCAGTTGCAGGGCGAGCGTTGGTAGGTGCAGGGTGTTCATCGAGCCGGCGATGAGGCTGATTCCGTAGAGCATCACGCCGGCGGCGCCCGCGCCGTACACGGCGTACTTCAGGGCCGCTTCGCTGCTCTGACGGCGTCCCTTGAGCATGGCGGCCAACGCATAAGATGGAACGCTCGCCATTTCCACTCCCAGGAACACGATCAATAGGTGGTTGGCGGACGCCATCAAGCACATGCCGAGCGTCGACCCAAGCACCAGCGTGTAAATGTCGGCCCCATCCGACCGATCGGGCAGACCGGACAACTTGGTGAAGAGCGCAAACAGCAACGCGAACAGCAGCAGAATTGTGCGCAAATAGACGGTGAAGCCATCGTACACCAACATGCCGGTGAACAGTTCCTGCCGGACAATGCCCGTCCACGGGCCAGTAGCCGCGATGGCGGCGAGCGTGCCGAGTAGGAAGATCAAAAACGAGCTGACGTAGCGGCTCAGCGGCGACACGCGGGTCAGCAGCATGACGATGATCGTCGCGCAAATCACCAACTCGGGGAGGAACTTCGCAACGCTCCCCTGCGTGTCGGAAATCAATTGGCTGACAAGAACGTGTAGATTCACGGCAAAACGCCTTGGCCGAAAGTGGATGAACGACTAGCGAGCGGCGCCTGCGGCGGGCACGCTGGCGGCAAGCTGGCCGGCAGCGCCGGGCAGAACGCCGGTGACGGATTCGGTAACCGGTACGTCGCCGGCCGAGCTGGCGGCGGCGTCCGTGACGGCGGGCTTGGCGGAACCCGTTGGCGACCGGCGAGTGACCGCCTTCTCGGCTTCTGGCTCGGCGTCTTCCGCCGCCTTCGCCGCCGCTTCCAACCGCCGCGTGTAGTCGGTCAATTCCCGCACCTGCCGGCTGATGGTCGGGTCCATGTACTTGAGGATCGTCTGGTAGGGGAACACGCCGCAGACGATGCAGAGCACGAACAGCACGCCCGCGATCAAGTTCTCCCGCAATGTGCTCGGCGTCAGATGATCGCCATGTTCGCCCTTGTACTCGGCGCCCAGATAAACCCGCTGGATCGCCCACAGGATATAAGCGGCGGTCAGCACGACCACAGCGGCGGAAATCACCGCGAGCGTCTGGCTAAAGCTCCAAACAGACAGCACGACGAACACTTCGCCGATGAATCCGCACAAGCCGGGCAAGCCCAAGCCCGCGAAGAAGATGCCCATTGACAACGCGCTGTAAACGGGCATCCGGCTGAACAATCCACCGAACTTTTCCAAGTCGCGGTGATGCACGCGGTCGTAAACCACGCCGACCATAAAGAACATGCCGGGCGAGCTAATGCCGTGGGCGATCATCTGGAACATCGCGCCCTGCACGCCCATGTTCCAGTAATCCGGATTGTAGCCGGTGACGCTGGTGGCCGACCAAACGCCCAGTCCCAACACCACGTAACCCATGTGGCTGACCGAGCTGTACGCGACCATGCGCTTGAAGTCTTTTTGGGCGAGCGCCGCGAACGCGCCGTACACCATGCTCACCACGCCGATTCCGCAGACGACGTACATCAAGTCGTAGCCGCCTTGCGGGCAGATCGGGTAGCAGATGCGGATCAAACCATAGCCGCCCATCTTCAAGAGAACGCCGGCCAGAATCATCGAGATCGGCGTCGGGGCCTCGACGTGCGCGTCCGGGAGCCACGTATGCACGGGGACCGACGGCACCTTGATCGCGAATCCAATGAACAGGAGCAGGAACGCCCACCACTGCAGATTTCGTCCGAACAACAGAATCGGCGTGCCATCCTCCGCCGTGCCGAAATCGTTGAACTGCGCCGTATGCTGGCCGATTTGGGCCAACGCCACGATATTGAAGGTGTGGATCGGCGCGACCTGCTTGTCGCCCGCTTCACGCTTCGCCATCGCCGCTTCCACCCGTTCGGCCACGGACGGGGCGAGCAAGCACTTGTCCAAATACGGCTTCAACGCCGGATCGGACAGGTCGCTCTTAAAGTAGACCATCAGGATGGCGACCAACATCAACACGCTGCCCAGCAACGTGTAGAGGAAGAACTTCAGCGCCGCGTATTCGCGCCGTGGGCCGCCCCACACGCCGATCAGGAAGTACATCGGCAACAGCATCACTTCCCAAAACACGTAGAACAGGAAGAAGTCGAGCGCGAGGAACACGCCCAACATGCCGGTTTCCAGCAGCAGGAACAAAATGCAGTAAGCCTTGACGTGTTTCGTGATCGACCAGCTGGCGCCCATCGCCAACAGACTGACCAAGCCCGTCAACGCGACCAAGGGGAAACTGATCCCATCGGTGCCCATCGCGTAAAAAATGTCGAACGACTTGATCCACTCGGCGTTCACTACCGCCTGCATCCCGTCGTTGGCTGGGTCAAATCGCAGGTTCGACGACGGCAGCAGGAAGCCGACCACCGTCAAAACCATGACTAGCGCTGTCACGCACAACGTGATCCACCGCAATGCTTGGGTATTGCTGGAGGGCACGAAGGTCAGCACGGCGGCGCCGAGCGTCGGAAGGAAAACCAGCAGCGTGATTAACCAAAAGGCATTCATGTTCGCAAGTTCCCAACAAAAACGATTCGCCGCCTAGCGGGCCAGCGTCGTGCTCCAGAAGAAACTGATCACGACGAAGATCGCGATCGCGCCCAAGACGATGAACATCACGTATTGCCGCAACCGTCCCGTCTGCAACGTCCGCAGCGAGGTGCCCAACCGGAACGTCCAAGCGGCCAAGCCGTTGGCGATGCCGTCCACAATCGTCCGATCCGCCAAACGCTCCCAGAACACCGAGAATGTTCGAGTCACCGAGGCGACGCCATTGATCAACGCGTCAATCACTTCGCGGTCGAAGTTCGCGATCCGAGCGGAGACGAAATGCGTCGGCCGAATGAACAACCACTGATACAGCTCGTCGAAATACCACTTGTTCCACAACGCGGCGTACAGCGGCGAGAACTGCTTCCGGACGTCATTGGGATTCAAGGCGCCGTACGCGTACATCACCGTCGCCAGCGAGATGCCCAGCAACCAAGTGCCGGTCGCCAGCAACGTGACCGGCACCGCGATCGACGAAACGTGGCTCAACGCCTCGTTCGGCCAAGTCCACTTCACGATCTCGCCCGCGGCGATCACCTCGGAGTGCTGAATGCCCGCCGGCTGCGATTGGCTCAGCAAATTCCCCAACGTCAAGCTCGACTTCGGCAATACGTTTTGCAACACAAAGCCACCGACCACCGCCGCAATCAACGTCGCCACAACGCCAGCCCGCGTCCAAGGCAACTCAGCCGAGTGCCCATGCGAGTCGTGGCCGTGCGAGTCGTGGCCGTGGGAGTCATGGCCGTGCGAGTCATGGCCGTGGGAGTCATGGCCGTGGGAGTCATGGCCGTGGGAGTCATGGCCGTGCGAGTCATGGCCGTGGGTGTCGTGGCCGTGCGAGTCATGGCCGTGGGTGTCGTGGCCGTGGGCGTCGTGGCCGTGGGCGGCGTGCGACGATGCCGATCCCCGGAACCAGCCAAGACGCATTCCTTGCCAAACGAGCACCGCGGCGGGAATCAA
>JBIKVL010000106.1:0-8765 GCA_044356875.1 Pirellulaceae bacterium
CCAACGCCTGGGCCACCACCGCCCGGGCCACCCGCTCCCGGGCCACCACCGCCTGGGCCACCACTGCCCGGGCCACCACTGCCCGGGCCACCCGCTCTTGGCCCACCACTACCGGGACCGCCATTGCCGGGGCCCGCAAAACTCGGTCCGCCTCCGGGCCCCGTGCCCGGTCCACCACCGGGTCCACCGCCCGCTGCACCGCCTGCCTTGCCATCGCGTCCGGCGGCCGCACCGCCGCCTTGGGCTGCGGCGGCCTTCGCCTTGGCGATCTTTTCCACAGCGTCCGGAGGCAAAGCGCTCTTGGGCGTATCGACGATTTTCGGCAGCTCGACTTGCGCGATGAATTGTCGGTGATCCATCACGACCTGTTCGCCCGCTTCGATGCCTTGTTTGATGTTGGGAGCCGCGGGGGCTCCTTCCACTTTTTCCAGCGTCACAAACTTGTCGTTGCTCGAACCGATCCGAATTTCCCGCAGCTCCAAACCGCCCGTTTTCGCCTCCGACTTTTTCACGAGGCAATAATTGCGTGCTCCATGTTCGAAGACCGCCTGCACGGGCAGTTGGAGCGCTGTCGGACGCTGTTCTACGAAAATCCGCACTTCCGCCGTCAACCCGGGTCGGATCCCTGGGGGCGGGTTGTCGATGCGAATGAACGTGGCGTATTCTTTGACTTGTGAACTGAACCAACTCCCGGGTTCGGCGTACTGGTTGACCTTCACCACTTCGCCCCGCAACGGCTCGTTGGTATCGAAGGCGTCGAGCCGCACGAGCACCGGCATGCCGGCTTTGACCAGCGTCACCCGCGATTCGTTGATTTTCGCCTTGACCTGCATTTGGGCAGGATCGGGCAGGCGGATCAAGACTTGGCCTTCGCGGACATTCGCTCCAGCTTCGACAACGAATTCGGACGAGCCCCCCCGGCTGCTCGACACATTCGCGTACACGACCTGGCCGTCCTCCGGCGCATTGATCTCGCAATTGCCGATCTGCTTGACGATGTCTTCCAGCTTGCGTCTTTCCAATTCCAAGCTGCTTTGCTCCGCCTTCCATTTCGCCTCGGAGGTGGCAATGTCGCTGTCGAATTGCTTGAGGCTTTTGGCCAGCGTGTACTCGCGGAGCACTCGGAGGCGCGTTTGGGCCGCTTCCAGCTCGTTGCGGGCCTTGTCCACAAGGAACTGCTCGCCCTCGACCTGTAATGTCGTGACAATCCCCTTGGACAACAGCCGCTGAGCGGACTCGAGCGACAGCTGCGCCGACCGCAGATTCTGTTCGGCGACGAACACTTCGCCCAAAATCCGCTGCTCCTCCTGCTTGTAGGTGCCTTCGAGATACTCGGTGCGGGCGATTAGTGCCGCTTCGTAGGTGTTCCGAGCCTGAACGACCACCGACTCGCTGGTGTTGCAGACGATCTGCTGCTGATCGCGTTCGCGTTCCAGCGCCGAGGCATCGAGCCGTACAAGCAGGTCGCCCTTTTTCACCGGGGTTCCTTCGGCGATCACCGAGAGGATTTGAGTGCCGGACGTGTTCCGCGACTTGACCTCGCAGCGGACCTCGATGTTCTTCGAGCTTTCCACTTCGCCCTGCTCGAGCACGATGTGGTCGAAGGGACCGGCTTCGGCCAGGTGGAGCAGCGGCCCCGCCCCCGCCTCAGCCTCGCCCCGCCACACCATCCAGACAACGCCGCCAATAAGCACCGCGACGACAAGCGCGCCCGCGACCAGCAATGTCGAGGAACCGCGCCGCCTCGACGCCGCGCCGCCATTCCAACGAGTCTTTCCCGCCGCCATGCCCCACCCCGCCTTCGCCACGCCTGGAACTGAGTTCGCCACTTCCTTCACCGTTGGATTATAGGCGCAAAGCCGCCCCGAAACATCCTTACGCCAACTTCATGTCACTTCTCGCGGTTCGGATCTTCTATCGCCCCGGCTACCGGCCCCTGCCCCGCCGCTCTCCGCCGCGAGCTCTTTGGCGCCGACACCGACGCGGACGATGGCGGCGCGGATGATGGCGACGCGGACGAAGTCGGCGGCGCCGCCGACTTCGCGGGCGAACCCGATGACGTCGGAGCGCTCGGAAGCTTCGAGGGCGGCGCGGTCCGAGCGGCGACCGCCGCTGAGGCCGCTGCGGTTGCCGCTGTTGGAGACGCCGCCTCCAGGTGGCTCGCAAGCCGCACCCCTTCGGCTTCCTCGTTCGCCGCATCCTCCGCGACGCGATTCGACGGCGGCACGGTTCGCGGAACGTTGGGGCGCGGACCGCCGACAGCCGGAGCACTGCCGCTCGGCAAGCGCGACTCAAACGAGCCGCCGAGACTCGGAGTGGTCCGAGGCGCTCCCGCTTTCGATGCGGTCTGGGGCGGGCGCGTCGGATCGGTTTGCCCCGGGCCATTCACCCTGACGGCACGACTAACGGTCGCGCCGCTAGCCTCGGTGACGCGGGCATCGGTGACGCGGGCCGCGTGGTCGCTCGCTGTGTGAGCGATTCCGGCACGGCCAGCCACCGCCGGCGACGGCGCCGACCATGTCATCGTTGAAGATGTCATCGCTGAAGTTGTCGCCGCTGCGGATGTCGCTGCGGATGAGGGCATCCCACGGGTTGGCGCGAGATTCGGACGCGGGACCTCCACCGTCACCGGGCCGCTCGAAAACATGCCCGCGAAGCTGTCGCTGATTCCACCCCACAGCGACGTGGAGTTAGACGATCCGGCGGTTCGCGGCCCCACCAACGCCGCGGCCGATTCGCCGCGTTGGTTCGCCAGGTTGGCTGGAGCCAGCGGCTGGGCATGCGCCGCGGCAAGCGGCGAAGCGAGGTGGGCTCCGCGACGATCGGCCCCTGGCGGCGTCGCGCGGCTCGGGGAAGCTGACATTCGCGGTCCGTTCCTTTCGTCGGCCGCTTGGTCGTCCGGCTCGACAACGGGACGTGGCGGATTGTCGGCGTCCACGGCTCCAGGCTTGCCGGTTACTCCCTCCGACCACGATTCCCAGGCGTCGATCGGATCGTAGTTGATCGCGTTTTGCATCCGTTCGAGGTGATCGGGCCCAATCGCGCCGGGATCAATCCACATCCCCTCTTCGTCCATCAGCATCGTGCCGAGGTCGAGGTCGAGGCCGCGGCGGAGCACTTCGTAGTTGACCCAGATACTGAGGAAGTTGTTCTGGGCGTTGAGCAGATCGGAGAGCGCCGACACCGTATCGCGGGCGGCGGTCGCTCCGCCCGACTGCGTCAACTGGAGGATTTCGTTGTTGTAGTTGTTCTGCCGGGCGGCGACGGACACGGCGAGCCGCTGGAGTTCGAAGTTCAAGCGGTTCGTCTGCATCGTCCGCAGGGTTTGCCGCAGGCTCCGCGCGATGTCGTCCAGCCCCGCGTAAAAATTGCGTTTCGCCTGCTGGTATTCCAACAGCGTTTGCCGGTAGGTGTTCCGTTCGGAGAGTCGCACGATCGGGGCGTCAAACCGCAACCCCGCCTTGATCTGGCCCGTGTTGACGCTCTTTTGCAGCCGGCTCTCGTTCAAGTCGTTCGTGATATCGCCGGAGAACACCAGGTCCAACGTGCTTTCCAAGTTGTCGGCGTTGTACTCGATCAACCGCCATTGGTCGACGAGCGACGCGCGGGCGTTCATCAGGTCCAGCCGATACCGGTACGAAATCTCGACGGCGGACTGCCAGGGGAGTTCGACGGGCGTGAGCGTGAGGCTTTCCGACCGAATCCGCGCCTGCAGCAGTTCGAGATCGAGGATGTCGCGTTTGAGCGAATCGAACTGCTGGTTGACGTCGGCCAACAAGCGATTGGCGAGTTCGCCGCGATCCAATGGCGACAGGCCCTCGCCCGCTTCCATCAACTCGCGGGTCTGGCCTTGAAAACGCCGCAAGTTTTCCTCGGTATCCGCGATGCTCTGCTTCAGCCGCGCGAAATTCTGTTCCAGTTCGGCGACCACGCCATCGACCCGATCCGGCGAGAAGATCTCCGTCGCGGCGTCCGCCTTGGCCGTCCCGCCGTCGCCGTCGCGCTTCGCCAACGGGAGCCGCAACAGTTCGCCCGGATCCACCCCTTCCCGCTGCTGTTGGAACGCCTGTTCCAGCTTTTCCAGTTGCGACTTGCGGGCGGGTACGTTTCGGCGGAGCTTGGCGAGGTCCTGCTCGGCCCCCTTAAGATGCACATCCGTCAACCGTTTGGGCACGGCGAGCACGTCGACCGTTTGCCGAAAGAGGTTGTCTAGATCGGCGGCCAGCAACGGGTTCCAATCGAGCACATGGATGTCGACGGTCTGTCCGTTCTTTTCCACGAGGAAATCGCGGACGTAACGGCGCAGTTCCAGCAGCGTCGTGCCGACCTGTTGCCGCAGTTGCCGAAAAGACTGCCGCTCCTGCTCGATGGCGTCATCGATCAGATAGAAGTCGCGGAGCATCGGATCGACGATCTCGACGGACACGTCCGGCGGCAGGCCCAGATTGATTTTAAAGGTGTCCAATTGGCCTTCAAAGTTGTTCAATCCGTTGAGCAATTGCGCTTCGGCCACGACCAACGCTTGCTGCGACTGCTCGACTTGTAGGGCGAGCTGCGTGATTTTCGTGTTCTGCGACGCGCCGGTCGCGCCGAGCGGCTTTTGACGCTCTTCCGCCAATTGCTCCCGTAATTGCTCGAGGTTGTCCCGCAGCAATTTAATATTCAATTCCTGGTTGCGGATCTGCAATTGCTGCTGCAGAAGTCCCATGAAGCCGCCCGCCTGCGCCGCGCCGGCTCCTTGCGCGCCGCCACCGCCGGTGGTCACGTTGAGGCGGCCGAAGCCCGAACTGCCGAGGCCGCTGAATCCGTCCAGGCCGGAGCCGCCGAGCACGCCGCCGCGGCGCGTCGGACCAGTGTTGGCGGACGAACGCCCCGTCATCACGTCAACGTAAAACGCCTGCTGGTAACGCTGCATGGCGCGGACGTTGCCGAGCAGCGAGCGTTCCGAGACCGTCAACCGTTCGAGGATTCGATCCCGCCCTGCCGCCCGCAACAGCGGTTGGACGAGGCTGAAGTCGAGCAGCGTGATCGAGGTGTCGCCGCCCGAAAAATTGAACACCAGGTTGTTCGCGAAATTCACCACCAAATCGGTACCCGTCGCGAACGACTTCCGCATCGAGAGTCCACGCGCGCCGCCAGCGCTCGTCTCCGCGCCGCTGATCGCCCGGCCGCTGTTGAAGGTGTTCGCGGTCAGCACGTTGCCGCCACGGTTCGCCCGCACCGCGTAATCGGTCGAGTATCCGGCGAAGAACTGGCTCTCGAAGCGGAAGCGCTCGAAGCTCACGTCCAACGCCGAAAGATAAAGTTCCTCGATTTCCTGCTGGTAAGGCCGCGAATGAAGCCGCGCCAGCCGTAGGACCGTGGGCGTGTCGAGACGCAGCACGCCCCGCTCGTCCAGCGGCAGGAATTCGCGCCAAGTCGGATTCTCCACGCTGTCGATCGAACCGGACGCGTGCCAGCTTGGATATCCCTTCTTGCCGTTCACCTCGTGCATGAACTCGTGCGAGTACGGATCGTCTTTCGGCATGGGCGGCGTGTCGGCCGCGAACGGGTCGAACATCCGCGATCGCGGGTCGACAAACACGCTGTAATTCGAAATGTTCCAATGCTCGCTGCTGATCTTCTCGCCGATCAGCTTGTGGGCGTCGATATCGGCCTGCCGCCGGTAGTGCGCGCGATTGCATCCCGTCGCCATCAACGAGAACGCGAGCGTCCATAGCAGGGCGTTGCGCCCGTGGCGACGAAGAACTCTGGCCATCTTTCGAGTCACACGGTTCAGGATTCGGTTTCTCATGCGGCACCTCGCTTGCTCCGCGGGCGTCGCGTGGCAAGTCGGGTCAAAGACGCCTCCGTGGGTATGCCATTCGAGCCACCATTGGAAGCCCGCATCGTCGAAGCCCCGATCGCCGAAGCCCGTGTCGCCGAAGCCCGTGTCGCCGAAGCCCCGATCGCCGAAGCCCGTGTCGCCGAAGCCCGTATCGCGGAGGCTCCGCGGGGTGGCCGCGTTCGCGCGATCGCCGCGACGGACGGTTGCTCGACGGACGGTTTCGCGGCAGAAGGTCCCTTAGCAGACAGTTTCTCAGCAGACAGTTTCTCAGCAGAAGGTTTCTCAGCAGAAGGTTTCGCGGTGGGACGTTTCGTGGAGTTGGCCCGCGGTGGCGTCCACGCGGCAACGGTGCCGGCGGGTATGCTTGCCAACCACTCCTCCACCACGGAATTGAACGCCTCGATCGCTTCCGCCAGGACGGTTTGACCATCAGCGCTCAGCTCGATCCGCTGACGGGTATCGCCGTCGGGGACGCGCGAGAACCGCACCAAGCCACGGTCCCGCAAGTCGTACAGCATCCCACTCAACTCGCCGCCGCTGAGCCCCAGCGGGCCCGCCAAACCGGCTTCGCTGTGCCCGGCTCCGCTAGCCCCTTCCCCACCCGGAACTTGCTCGCTGGACGTCGCTTCGCCTAGAGCTTTCTCGTCGTCCGCGACAGTCGGCGGCCGGGAGCAGGCCCAGAGCAGCAACAGTTCCGAATCACTCAGATGGCGTGCATGGCCTACGGCGGCGAGCCGCTGCCGCAGTTCCCGGCCTGATCGGAGAATCGCGTGGACGAGCGCTAGCCCATCCACATTCGTTGGCCCTGGAGCTCGCGTCCGAGGACGGCGAGAGTCAGGTATCTTGCCACCGGAGAGAGTCATGAACGGTCCTTCGCCATGGGATGGGCCGCGGGTCGGTAATGTCCGCCGGGACCGCCGCGGTAGTCTCCTTTTCGGACGTTAGGATGCGTTGACTTTAACGATTGAACGACCTTTACCGGCTCCAAGAGGTTTTTCGATCGAGTCGTGCTTAGGGTCCTTAGGGATTGGGAGGATTGCGGAACCTGGGGCGACCCCGCACAACCCGTTCGACCGTCGAGTCTGTGCCCGACCGGCTTGGTCTTTCCCGCAATTTCTTGACGCTGTATTCAGCCCAGCTTACCATTGCGACGACATAAGATTCGAAGAACGGACACGCTGCGCGTTCGGCCCCTTCGCCGCGCGTTGGCGGACGCTGGTTTCGATTCGACCCTGCGGCGACCACGACCTTTGCCGAGCTGCTCATGAATACGGCCTTGATCCTGGCGATCCTCGTCACCCTGTTTTTCCTGGTGATGGCGGGATTGAGCTACAAGTCGTGGAAGTGGTTCCAAATCGCCTTGGCGGTGCTGGTTTTCGGTTCCACTCTTCCCGTCGCCACGTACACGGCAATCGCGTTGAAAACGCGCACCGAGTGGTCGAAGCTGGGTGCGGGCTTGGAAAAGCAAGTCGCCGACAAAGAGAAAGAGGCGTTCGCTTTACGGGAAGGAAATCCCGAAGTGGCGAATCCCGAGGCGTTGACGTTCCTTCGCGGAGCCCAGGGCGAGGTGTTCCGGATTCTGATCAATCGCGGCCGTGTTTGGCGAGGTTGCTCGTTGGCGAACGTGAACGTCCAAGCGAGCACGCTCAAGTTCACGACCGTCCCGCCCCAGCCAGGCGAGCCTGGCCCACCGGGGCTCGAGGTGAGGAACGTGGTGTACCTCTTTAAGGAGGTGAATGTTCAAAGCGTGTTTAACGACGAACCACGATACGCGCCCGCGGTTTACGTCGGGGAATTTCAAGTGACCGAAGTCGCGGACCTGGACGTGACGGTTTCGCCCACGCTGCCACTGGACGCTCAGCAGGCCTCGCATCTGGCGCCGGGTGGCGACGTGCGTTGGACGATCCACGAGAAAATGCCGACGGACAATCCTGAGGCCTTCGCGGGACTCGGTGAGCAAAAGCTACGGGCGTTGATCCCCAACGCGATGCAGATCGATCCGGCGCGGTACGAGCAATTGATCCAGTCGTATGTCCGCGATGGCCAGGAGCCCGCCGAAACGGACCCGCCGGCGCGGCGCTGGATGGAAGTCGAGTTCCAAGCTGAGCACACCGAGACGGTCGATAGCGCGACCACGCAGGTCGACCGGGATACGCGTTATTTCGACGACCAAGGGCGGGCTCTGGTGCCGGGCCTGCGAGCGGGCGGCCAAGTCAAATTCACCAAGCAGCAAAAGGCGATCTTGCCGCTCGCGCGGGCGGAAGAGCTAATCAACGCCGGCACCTGCAAAAAAGTGCGTGACGTGTACCGCCGAGAACTGAAGGACTACGCGGCCAATTTCCACGAGATCGCCGTCCGGATGACCTACCTTGCCGACCGGATCGGCGAAGTGACCCGCCAGACTGCCACGCTGGTCGACGCCCAGAAAAAGGCCCAAGCCCAAATCGACTACCGCACCCAGGAAAAGGCCAAGTTGGAACAGGACTTGGCGAAATTCCAGGCGGAAGGGACGGCAGTCAAGGCGTACGCCGATCAGCTCGTTGCGGCCGTGAACGCCACGCGTGGCCGCGCGAATGAGCTGTTCCGCGGCAATCTCGTGCTCGCCGCCGAACTCGCCGCATTGCAAAAGCAGCTGGCCGACGACATCAACAAGCGGACCACGCAGCCGACCGCCGCCAACTAAACGCCCGGCGCCAGCTGCCGGTTCATCAGCGGATGGGCCAAAGTCGTGGACCACTCCGTGGTCCAACGCCGGGCTCAACCAGCGACGTGGCCACCATCGGGACTGCGCTGCGGCGAGCCGAATCCGGAGAAATGTCAGCGCCGAAGCCGAGACCAACGGCACCGGAACACCGGCAGCGGACCCCGGAGTGGTCCGCGACTTAACCGCAGCGTTCGTTCACATCCATCGGCTTTTCGCCCGGCGGCGGTTTCGATA
>JBIKVL010000107.1:0-8744 GCA_044356875.1 Pirellulaceae bacterium
CCACGGCCGGCCTGATCGGGTATGGATTCAACAGGAAATTATGGAGCCACTGGGATTGGACCTTCTGTCCCTCGCCAACTAGTGGAGGAGGCACCCACGCCCAAGATTCGGTGCCCTTCGCTGCGGGGTTTACCTGCTTTTCACGTTGTGTCACGTGAGGCAATAGGTATCTGGCAAGAACGCCACCCTCCGTATCCATTCGCTTGGTCAACTTGCTGGCGGCGACATTGACCTGCATGATACCCGGTTCGTATTTCTGTCCGTCGATTAACGTGGGTTGCCACAGTTCAAATGGATAGGAAACCGTGTTTTGCTCGTAGTCGCCATCGTTTTCGACGGGATCGCCTTCGACGTCGTTCACGACTGGCAATGCGTCTGCGTCGTTAAGCGCGGGCATCCCCGTGAGATGTGCCTTAACAAGCCCGGCAGCGTCGGCCTTTTTCGACTTAGCGACAGATTCCGGCGAAAAACGAGCGGCAAGGTACGGATACTGGTTCGTTGCTGCTTGCTCGCCGTATTCGCCTGGTTTCGACGTCACTTCCCAGCGTTCGGCTTCCAGAACGTGGCATCCACCACAGTTATACTTCTCGAGGGCCTGTCTGCCCTTGATCCAGGCGGTTTGATGCGCGTCGGGCTTGTAAATGTACTTCGGAGCGGGTGGGTCGGAGACCAATCCGAGAACGAAGGTCATGATCGCTTCCCGATCCGTGTCGGAAAACGGGAACTTCGGCATGCGAAGACGCTCGTTGTAACGCTTGTTTTCCGTCTTTTCGTAATCGTAGCTGCGTGGCTCGGTCAGCTTTTGCCACAAGAAGCCTTCACGATGGCCTGCCTCGATGTGCTTCACATAGAAATCAGGCGTCTTTTGAACCGGATCATGATGAACGTTCGAGGGCGCACCATGATCCTCGGTGGAAACGTAGCCAACTGGCGGCCTGCCTACCGATGTGTCGGATTTGGCCTCCTTGCCATGGGTCGTTGCAACGCCATGACCACCGCCATGGTGGGAACCATGGCCATGCTTGTGCAGGAAGTGGGTGATGTGCTCAAAGGCCAACTTGGCCGGCTCCTTCCGACCCCAGTCCGCCAAGCCCGTTCCGATCGGCTTGGCGTCTTCAAAGCCCGGAATGTCGTGACAGCCGAAGCAGCCGTACTTGGCAATCGACTTGCGGCCGATGTAATTGAGCTTCTGCCGGGCCGAGACCTCCTTCGATGCGTCGAAGTCGGCATCCGGCACAAGCAATTCCTTTTCCGCTCCCTTGAGCGTCTTTTCGAGCCGGGCTGGTACTCCAAACTTCGCGTACTTGCCCGCCGCCTCGACATAGAACGCCTCTTCGAGATTTTGTCGAGTCTGCGTCTCCAAGTCGCTCGACACACCGTCTCCGAGGCCGATTGGCGCCCAGTCGGCCTTCGATGTCAGCAGGTACTCGACAATGTCCGAGACGGGATCCGTCGTATGAACGACGTTACCCTTTTCGTCCTTGTGCTGTATCGGATCAAGATACAGGTCAGGCATGACGGTTCGAGCGTGGTACTTCGTGGGCTGCTTGATCCAAGAATAGAGCCATTGACGACCGACCTTGTTCCGCTCGGGCGCGAACTTGCTGCCCAAGCCCGTCAAATTCGGTCCCTGCATTACTTCCTTCGGATCCCGATAGGCCTGAATGTCCTCGAAGTCACCATGGTTATGGCACGCGAGGCAGCCGCGTTCCTGGAACGCGACCTTTCCACGAGCAATCCGTCCTTCCAGTTTCTCCTCGTCGGTGGCACCAGGTTCGTTTACTGTCGCTTGCGGGAGGAAGTCAAAAGTTTGCGAGCGGTCCTGTAGGTAGGCGACCATGCCAGCAATCTCAACCTCTTCCATCTTCTCGGTGCCATGCGCGGCCTCGGCCTCCAGATGACTCCAGAGTTTGAAGAACTGCGGCATCTTGGTTGACGGTCGGAAGTGCTTCGGCTCGCGAATCCAATCAACCAGGAAATCCGTGTCAGACTTTTGGGCAACGAATCGCAAACTTGGACCGGACTTTCGCAACTTCCCAGGAGTTTCTTCGTCTTTCAGTAGTTCAGCCAGGCTGTGACTGGCCGCCGGGAACGCTGGATCTTGCGACTTGGCGTCCTGGGAAAAACGAGCAACGAGTTTTGCCCTGGCCTCAGCACGCTCGGGATTGTCAACCACAGCGTGCAGGGCGGCCAGTTCGTCACTGGTTAACTTGCCCAATGCGTCCGCCTTCTCCAACTGATGTTTGATTTGCTGGGCAGCGGCAAAGTAGTTGGGTTCGAGGCGAACGTCCGGACCAACACGCCGAGTTGGACCATCGTATCCCTTCACCTCGTGGCACCCGTAGCAGCCGTAGGTGACCATCAGGTCGTAACCATGCGTTAACTTGGGCGCTGGCGTTTCCGGGAATCGCGGACTCGCTTCCAGTTCCGTCACGTCATGATGGCACTTGAGGCAGGACGCTTCCGAAAATCGCTTGGCGTACATTGGAAAGATCCAATGCGGATTGTCGAACCAGCCATGCTCCTTCGACCACTCTTCGTGCTGTCGCTTCGAATCCGGAGTGTGCGACGCCCACTTGAATTGGGTCGCACTACCCTGGCCTTCGTGACATACCGTGCAGGCGAACGTTTGCAGTTTGTGTGGGCTGGTTGACCCGACGAAGAGGTCGAGCCTCGGATGAGAAGTGTAAGGGTTGGCGAAGCCGCGGCGAATTTCAACCTCGATTGGCTTGCCGAATTCAGCAGTCGTCAGCAGCATTCGCTCCACTTCCGCTGGCGAATCGACGAAGTTCCCGTTGATGCTCAAGATCGTGTCACCGACGGTGACGCCGGGCGGCGTGGAATCCTCTTCCACGCTGTCGACGGCCAAAACCGCTCGTCGCAATGTTTCGCCAGACACTTTCGACTTCAGTGCCGCGCCCAAGGTGGGCTCGGCGGTCGCAGCAAGCGAGTTCGGCAGGACCAGCGCCACAGTCACGTCTTCCCGTTGCACCAGTCCTTCCTGAGCGAGGCGGAATCCATAGATCTTTTCGAGCAAATCCTGTTCAGCGGTGGTCACGAGCGACTCGCCGGCGGTCGTCCGAGCCTGACGCGTTTCCAAAACTTCCTTCCTAGCCGCCTCCACATCCGCCTTGGCTGGCACAGCCAGCACGACGGAGTAAGTCCGCACGCCGTCGAAAAGCGGCTTATCGGCGGTTCCAGGCAGCGTTTTCTCCATCGCCTGATGGCAAGTGGTGCAACGGTCAAACCGACGCACCTTTCGGAAGTTGTAGTCGATGGTGAGATCGTCGCTCCACAAGTTGTCGATCTTGCGGGGCGAATTGAACGCGTCGAGAATGGGCAACGTCAGCCACTTCTTGCCGAGATACGGAAACTTGTCCGCGAAGTAGGTCATCTGGCGTTCAGAATAGCCGGATTGCAACTTCTTCAAATCGGCCCGGTTGTCGTCGAGGGCCTTTCTCGCGACGTCCTCATTCGTCCGCGCGGTGCGCACGATCGATTGCAATTTCTTGCGATGTTCGTCGGCCGCTTGGTACTTGATTTTCAGCGCCTCAAGTTCGGCGGCGACACGATCGACCTGTTCCTGCATTCGATCGCGCTCGGCTTGCGGCAGATTGTCCCGAACCGCAAGATCCAGTTTCGCGCGGATCGCGTCCAGGTCAGCGGACTTGAACTTCCGGGCGTTGAGGGCGTTGTCTTCGGTGAATTTCGCGCGGGCGACGATCTTTGTCAGGGCTTCGACGACTTGGTCATGGGCCGCTTCCGCCGCCGCGATCAGCTTGCCGTCCGCTTTCGATGGTTCGTCGCCAAGGTCTGAAGCCGCCTTGGACGCGGCCGCGTTGAGCGACTCGACAGCAAGCGACTCGTAGAGCGATTTGCTTGTCGCGTCTTCGGAGGACCGACGTTCCGCTTCCGCTTTGAACTGATTTAGCAACTCGTCCGCGATGGGCGAAGTCCGTGCGAGTGCAAAGGCATCCGCCAGTTGCTGATGTTCGCGGATGGCGTCGTTCGTCTCGTACTGCAACTGCAGCCACGAGTTGTACGACAAGTCCATGTGCCGCGCGGTGTCTTGATAGGGTTTCCATTCGCGGTTGTGGTCCGCGTAGAACATCCACATGGTCGACGCGAGCAGCACGAACGCTGAAACGCCGAAAACGCGATGCAGCAGCTTTTGGCTACGCCAAGTTTGTTCAGTTGCGGGCATGGACGTCTCCTCCCGGTTAAGCCGTGTCCCACTAGAAGTTCAGCAGGTACTCAGGAATCGCCACGAAGTACTTGAGGTTGATGGACCAGCGAAGGACCATCTTGATGGGCAACAAGAGCATACTGAGCAGCAGATTCGTCATTACCATGTACCGTATGAAGCCCATCTTGATAAACAGGTCTCGGAAAAACGGAAGGACTGCCATCGCCGGGGGAAGTGCGGCGAAGTAGAGGAACACAAGGATGATTCCCGGCGACTCGCGGAGCATGATATATGCGATTTTGACGAGCAGACTGGACCCTTCGGGCGCTGCTGGCCGTGGCATCTGCAACAGGTCGATCCAGAAGAACATCGAGAGGTCGATGTTGTTTAGAGCCTCGACCTTGTGCGTGTCCCATTTCTCGTAGAAGCCGAAGAAGTTCCAGTTCGGACCGCGGAGGAACGTTCCCATGACGATCAAGGTAATCCAGAGCACCAGAAAGCCGAACTGGAAGGTCAGATAGGCGAACTTCCGCTCGTTGATCGTGTAGTAGCCCATCCCCTTCTTGTTGAAGTCGATGTAGGGGATTGCCATCAAGCCCACGACAACCGTCCCTGGCAAGGCGACTCCTGCCATCCACGGGTCGTAATAGACCAGCATTTCCTGAAGGCCAAGGAAGTACCAAGGGGCCTTGGAGGGGTTCGGCGTCTTCACCGCGCTGGCAGGTTCCTCGAGCGGGGCCTGAAGCGCCAATGCCCAGAGCACGAGGAACGCGGTCAACGCGACCATGCAGATCAGTTCCGTATACACCAGATCTGGCCAGGTCAACACCTTCTCCGATTCGAGCGCTTCCAGTGGCAACTCGCCCCGGGCAGTCCGCTCGTCGTTGATCACGGCGCGATAACTGGCGAGCCACGTGAAGAAACCGAGCAGGAAGACCAAGCCGACGATTGGCACGTTGTCCGGTTTCGTGACGATGCTCGCGAAGTCCATGTCGGTCATCGAAAAACCCATCACTAGCAGCGACAGGTTGAGGCCGGTCCAGGCGACCCACGGCTTCACGAAGAAGTTTCGTCCGACGTACATCCCGACGAGTAGCAACAGGGAGCCCACCGAGTACACGACCGGTCCCATGATCGCATCGAATCCCTCGCGGAGAAACGCGGGCAACGACACGAGGCCCAGTGATGCCTTATTGCCACTGAAGGCCAGCGGAGACATCACTAGGTACGCGACCGCGACCAGCAGCCACACCAAGGCCGTCGACACCGGAAACTTCCGGAGCTTAAACAGCAGGCGCGACTGGCCGGTTTGCCAGAGGTAAAGTGCGGCAACGGCGTTCATCACGGCCAGGGCTACGTAGTAGTAGCCGAGGAAGCCGCCGATGTGATGAAGGAATTCTTCTTCGCTTACGTGACCGTGCATGTGATTGATTCCCGTTTACAACGGACCGCTGATACCGCCGTCCTTGCGTACGCGCCAAAAGTGGATGGCGATCAGCAGCGAGGCGGCCAAGGGAATGGCGATGCAGTGCAGAATGTAGAACCGGTTCAGAGTCTCTTCGCCGACGAAGCGGGCGCCGAGCAGGCCAAAGCGGGCATCGGACGCGGCGGTGATCATGTCGATACCATCCACCGTGAGCAATGCGGCACCCGGGCCTTCGTGGCCGAGCACGGGATGGGCGCGAGCCATATTCGATCCGACCGTGATGGCCCAAATCGCGAGTTGATCCCAGGGCAATAGATAGCCGGTAAACGAAAGTAGCAATGTCAACAGCAGTAGGATCACGCCGATGACCCAATTGAACTCACGGGGCGGCTTGTAACTGCCCGTGAGGAACACGCGGTACATGTGGAGCCAAACGGTGATCACCATCGCGTGGGCGCCCCAGCGATGCACCTCGCGGAGGATTCCCAGCGAAGCGACGTCCCGTAAGGCAAGGATGTCCGTGTACGCCCATTCCAAGGTGGGGCGGTAGTAGAACATCAGCAAGACGCCGGTGACGGTCTCAACTAGGAACAGAAAAAACGTCACGCCACCCATGCACCATGTGTAGCTCAGGGCTATGCCCTGCTTTTTGATGGAGACGGGGTGCAAGTGGAGGAAAAAGTTGGTGAGCATGACCACGATCCGATTCCGGCGATCGACCGGCATCGGATGGCGGAAAATGCTTTTCCAGATTTGGGATTCACGAATGACTTCGCTGAGCGATGGCATAGAAAAATTCCAACTCCGCGACGAATCTCGCAAAACTTACGGGTCAAAACAGCGACGACACGGCTACGTGGGCACGAACGACGAGTTGTCCTTCCACTGGCCCGTTTCCTCATGGAACACGCGGCTCTTGTCGACTTCCAATTGTCCGTCGTCCGACACCTTGATGGCGTAACGTTCGAGCGGACGGGGCGCGGGGCCTTCAAAGTTCACGCCGTCCTTGTAGAAGCCGCTTCCATGACAGGGACACTTGAACTTCTGCTCGGCTTCGAGCCAGTTTGGAGTGCATCCTAGGTGAGTACAGACGGTTTTCAACGCGAAGATTTGCGACTGTCCCTCGTACTCGTGCTTAACCACCCAAACGCCGAACTGGGCCTTGAACCGTTCATCCACTTGGCCTGGGGCCAAAGTGTCGGGGAAACCGACTTTGAATTTCGTCGGCGGCTCGGTCAGGATGTTGGGGAAGAAGTATCGGGCCAAACCGAGGACCCACAGGAGGTGGGTCACGGCGAGCGACGTGAATCCAAGCGCCAGCGAGGAACCGGCGATCATGGACGAGACGGACGCGAAAAAGCCGCGACGCGATTCGTCCTTTTTGGCGCCTTTGCCGGTTGGTTTGGCCTGAGCGTATTCGGGTTTGGCGGGCATCGGCGGGGCCTCCAGCTTTTTCTTAGCTGGAACCGCCTCGATACCCTTCTCCTTCGCCTCGGCCTTGGACACAGGACCGGGCTTGGCGACGCCTGCACCGCGTGCGGCCGCGAGAATGCTGGCGGTGTCGAGCGCGGCGGGTTTGGGGGCCGCAGCGCCACCTTCCGCGTTCGCGGCCGCTGGCTTAGCGGCGGGTTTAGCCGCCGCAGGCTTAGCCGCAGCAGGTTTCGCGGCCACAGGCGGCGGAGTTTCCGCTTCCGGGGCGGCTGTCGGGGCTTCAGCAACCGCAGCCTTCGGTCCCTTGTCCGCCCGTGCGGCGGCGAGTATGTCGGCGATGCTCATCGCGCCGGGTTTCGGCTTTGCGGCGGCCGCGGGTTTCGCGGCTGGTTTGCCTGCAGCGGGAGCTTCTGCCGCCGTCGCCGGTGGGCTATCGGTGACGGTCACCGACGAATTCGTGGAATCGGCTCCGTCGTCCACTGCGGGACTGGCTGCGGCGGATGGTGCCGCCTTGGCCTCGCCTGATGCCTTGGCTTCGCCAGCTGCTTTATTCGCGCGGGCCGCAGCGAGAATCTCGGCGACCGACATCTTCTTATTGTCAGCCATAAATCACGTACGCTCAATGAGTTCGTGACGACCAGGGAACAACCAAGACGCGTTAGGCTCGATCCGCGAAATCGCGGTCCGAACCACCGACCTAACCCCGCGCGGATTCCGATGCCACCCAGCGAAGGCAGCTCGGGGCATGAACCGTTTCCAACTTGCGTCGTTAAAAGGTGACACGCGCGGGAGGGGAAGAAGGCGTAGATTTCGAGTTCGTGATATTTTTCACAAACCTAGTTTTCATGTTGTAGCTGACCAGCTTCCGCCCTGTCAACTGCCGAAGCTTTCATTCCCCGTCCTCCGGGCGATCTAGGGTACCGGGAGCGGCTTCGATCAGGAAATCGCCCGCGACCTCTGACAGCCCATGCCCGTCTTCCTTACAATCCCGGGCCATGTGGGGTGACCCGGAGAATTGAATGCGTCCTCGAATCGATAGGCAAGGTCTGAACCGCCCATGAATGTTTTGGTGATTGGCAATGGCGGTCGCGAGCATGCACTGGCGTGGAAGCTCGGTCAGAGTTCCCGAGCGGAGCGGGTGTTCGTGGCTCCGGGAAATGCCGGTACGGCGATCGACGCGGAAAACGTTCCGGTTTCCGCCTCCGATGTTGCTGGAATCGTCAAATTCGCCAAAGAGAATCGGGTCGGCCTGACGGTCGTGGGGCCGGAGCAGCCGCTCGTCGAGGGGCTCGTCGACCACCTGCAAAAGGCGGGCTTGAAGGTGTTCGGCCCGTCCCAGTCCGCAGCGCAATTGGAAGGCTCGAAGGTTTTCTGCAAGAACATGTTGCGTGTCGCGGCCGTGCCGACGGCGGACTTTCAAGTCTTCCGCGATCCCGAATCGGCCGCCCGGTACGTGCAGGAACGGTATCCCGAACCCGATCAATCGACACCCCTGGTGGTTAAGGCCGACGGGTTGGCGGCTGGCAAGGGGGTGATGGTCTGCCGTACTCGCCCGCAAGTCTTGGAAGCGATCGATCGCATCATGCGGCGACGGGAATTCGGCGACGCGGGCAAGGCGATCGTTCTCGAAGAGCGGCTTGACGGCGAGGAGGCGTCGATTCTCGCGATCACGGACGGCAAGACGATTGTGCCGCTGCCGGC
>JBIKVL010000108.1:0-8684 GCA_044356875.1 Pirellulaceae bacterium
GACCGCTGTCGGCATTGCCGATGCCGACCTGCGAACCTTTCACCAGCAGTGTTTCGAAGCCGCGCAGTCGATTGGTGGCCGACGGGTTGGGGCCGAAGACTTCGAGCGTGATTCCGACCAAATCGATTCGGCCGAACGGCAGGCCGAAATTAGGCAATGCGGACTCGGTGCCGAGCGTTCCCACGGAGCCGTCGCCATACCGGGAACTGGGGTTGAAAAACCGAATGCCGCCCACGGCGGCGAAGGCGATCCATTCGGCCTCCAGTACCCGCGACGCGTTTAACCGTTGCTCGTTGGACTGGGGCTTTTGGCCCGGCAACGTCGCCGCGTGCTGAAATCCTTGCTCGAAAGTCGCGTAACCGTCGGGGCCGGGAAAGAACACGCCAATTCCGCCCACCAGCGTCGGTAGGGCGCGGCCATTCACTACCTTGTAAATGGGCATGCCGCCGGGCAAGGTGCCGAATCCACGGCCTTGGGCGTAATCCAACCGTTTTGACACCGCACCATACGATTCGGGCGCGAACAGGGCCGCGCCGGGCGCGAGCGCGGATGGGGGAATATTGAACCGGCCCGACAGGATCACGTCGTCGGCGCCGCCCTTCACCCCGTCCGGACCGGCGAGCGTCAGACTGTCTCGATTCTGGTGTTCGATGCCGAACAAGTCGACGGGCGGGGTATGCATGACGCCCTGTGGGAAATGGCCGCCGACGCCGATCGGCGCCACAAATCCCGGTCCGAATGTTTTCGACACTGCCTGGGACGGATCGAATGGATTGTTGTTCGTTGGGTCGAGCGGATTGGGCAGCGTCGGGACCGATTCGACTTCCCGCTGCGTGATTGTCGACTGGCTGAGATTGCGGATGGTCCGGGAGGTGAGCGGCGCGGCGTCGTTGGCGAACATCGCCGCTGTGCGGGCCTTCGCGACGGCGCCATCGATCGAAAACACGAGTTTATGCAAATCTCCAACGTCGATTCCCGCTTCGGTGCGAACGCCAAGAATCCGGCCATTGCGGTCGACGACGGCGATGATTGCGTCATCGCTGGCTGAAGCGGCCGCCGCCCGTCGCAGCAACTTTTCGACCTCACCGTCGGTCAACACGTCTTTGGCGGGGTCGATCATCGGCGAGGGAGGCGGTTCCTGCTCGCCGCCTTCCACGAATTCCCCATCCGCCGGCACGCACCACGGACGAGCAAACTCGAAGGCGCTAGCCGCCTGGCAATCACGCCGTTCGAGCGATTCGAGTCCGCGCAGCCGAATCCGCGGTTTGGGCACGCAGCGCCGTGTTGCCTGATTTGCGAACCAACCCATAACGTAGAGCCGCACAAACGTCCCGGATTTTCCAGTCCACCACCGCTCCGTCGAGTCTAATTCGCGTTGACGCATTCGTCGCGAAAGAGGGTAATGCTTGAAGGTTCGACCGGTGAAATCCATCGCAATGGTTTAATATCCAGGGAAGGCAAAACCGATACGATCGATACAGGCGGCAGGATCCGCACATGCGTCGCAACCGTCCAAGGGCCGCTCGATCGTGTCTTACGCTCTAGTCGACAATCCGCCGAATTTGCCTCGACGGCGGACGCCGACCCCAGCGCCGGGCCGGTTCCGAGCAGGTCGCTGGCCCCAGCGAGCCATTCGCCAGCAAGCATATCGGGCCCTGGCTGCCGCTTGCCTGTGGTTTGCGACGCATGAGCTTGGAGCAGGCGGTGAACCGTTGCCTCGACCGCTCCGGCACCATCAAACGTCCCGATCGGCGGGCGAAACGACAGTGAGTCGCTCGCCGAGTGGGCTACCACGGCCGCTCGCACGAGTAAACCAGCGGATTCCGGCGTATGTCGAAGGCGTTGCCGGGGTGCTTCCCGCTGCCGCGTTCGCCGACTTCGACGACGATCCGCCGATTGGCCCCGGAAACGTGCTCGTGGGTCCGCGAGTGCTGGCCAATCCGGCGGACCCGTTTCCGCCCGCCGCCGACTTCGTCGCGGTCGCCGAGGAAGAACTGCTGCGGTGGCCCGTCGATCCGCCGCTGGGTTACGCCGGTCGTTCTGGGATCTTGCCGATCGAGGCCCAGCAGAACAGCCATTTCGTGCCGATGGAGGACCGATGGCGGATCGGCTTCCCCGAGTGGGACCGCTACGACCGCGGGAATCCGCCGCGCTTTGAGTACCCGTATGTGCCTGGCAGTCTTTGGGACCCGTACCACCAAAACGTGCTCAAGGGCGACTACCCGATCTTCGGCCAAAACACGTTTCTCGCGATCACAGCGGTCGAGAACCTCTTGATCGAGGCGCGGCAAACGCCCACGCCTACCTCTCCGTTCGAAAGCACCGGCAGTCCAGGGCAGGAAGAGTTTTTCGGCGACCCCGATCAGTTTTTCTTGAACAACAACCTGTCGTTGACCACGGAATTGAATCACGGCAATGGTCCGTTCAAGCCTGCGGATTGGCGACTGCGGGTCACTCAGATTTACAACATGAACCATCTGGTGGCCGACGAACTGGGCGTGGTGAATCCGGATGTCCGCCGGGGAACCGCCCGCTTCCGTCAAGACTACGCCCTAGAAGAGTATTTCCTGGAGACGAAGCTCGCGGATCTCAGCCCCGATTATGATTTCCTCGCCGTCCGCGCCGGCTCGCAGTTTTTCAGCAGCGATTTCAAGGGGTTTATTTTTTCGGACACCAACCGTGGGGTTCGTCTGTTTGGCACTCGCAACGCCAACCGCGACCAGTTCAACCTGATGTGGCTTGATCAAACCGAGAAAGACACCAACAGCCTGCTCAATACATGGGATGACCGCCATCAGAACACGGTGATCGCGAACTACTATCGGCAGGACTTCGGCTTCCCCGGCTACACGGCCCAAGTCAGCTACCATTACAACCGTGACGCGCCGAGCTTCAAATTCAACGACAACGACTTTCTGGTGCGGCCTGATCCGGTCGGCGTGTTCGCGCCCCACGAAGTCAATTCGCACTATCTGGGCTGGGCCGGCGATGGCCATATCGAACGCGTGAACATCTCGCACGCCGCCTACTGGGTTGTCGGCGAAGACGAACTGAACCCGATCGCTGGCCGCGACGTGAAGATCTCCGCTTGGATGGCGGCATTGGAACTGTCTTACGACCGCGATTGGATGCGGTTCCGCAGCTCGTACTTCTTCGCGTCCGGCGACAACGATCCCAACGACGACGAAGCGACCGGATTCGACACCATCTTCGACAATCCCCAGTTCGCCGGTGGCGGCAACAGCTTTTGGCAACGCCAGCAGATCGGACTGTTCGGCGTCAATCTGACGCAGCGGAACAGCTTGGTGGCCGATTTGCGTTCGAGCAAATTTCAGGGGCAGACGAACTTCGTGAACCCCGGTTTGCACTTGATCAATTTCGGCATCGACGCCGACATCACGCCGCGGTTTCGCATCGTCAACAACGTGAATGTGCTGTGGTTCGCGCAGACCGAAACGCTGGAGGTTTTCACCTTCCAATCCGATGTCGACCCGTTCATCGGCACCGACCTGAGCACTGGTTTTGAGTATCGGCCGATTCTGCACAACAACATCTTGATGGAAGGCGGCTTTGCCATCCTGTTGCCCGGCGAAGGTTTCGACGATCTCTACGCGCAATATCGCCGCGACGCCGACCCGCTCGTTCAAGTGTTCCTCAACGCGATCCTGACCTACTGAGCGGCTTGGAGCGGTTGATGTAGGAAACCGGCCGCTCGCGCGGAGCGGATCGGTGTTAAACCGGCTACTGACGCGGATCGGTCATTGGGCGATTGAGTGGATTTCCCGCGTGGGCGAGCGGAACCTTGGCCAACATTCGTCGCCCGGTTTGCACGGACCACGGCCCCTTCTGGCCGCGCGGCTACCCGGCCGGCGGACTCGAATCCGCCACGAAGCGCCGACGATCGCGCCGCATCGCCGACGCGGTTCGTGCCATCCAGCTGAAGCGACGCGAAATCGTCCGCACCGCCTCGGCAGAGCGGCTACCGACCACCGCGCCGTTCGCGTTCACGCCACTCGAATCACCGACGCCGGTGCCCTCCGCAGTGCCCGCGCCGTGTGACTCATGTGACCCATTTGCCTCATGCGACTTAAAGGCCTTCAACATCATTCCGCAAACCACCACGTGCGTTCCCGACAGCGTCTCCCGGAAAACTGATATTGCCCCCCAAGGGCCCGATCTGTATTCCCCTTTTCTTCTCTCGCACGATTGTCCCGGTTCGCACTTGGAGAGCCCGTTCGGTGGGAACTACTGTCGCCCGATCAACCAGTTTTCAGGCATCTCGCATGAGGAGCCGCGCCGTGAAACCGAGCGCAACGCAATGGATGGGGTGCTTCACGCTGTGCAGCGCCCTGATGGTAACAACCGCCTGGGCGGGACCGCCGCCCCTGGCCCTGAGGACGCTCACGCTCACCGCTGTCATCGGCCAGTCCGACGACGCGGCCGCTAAACGCCGCGACTCGGACCAATGGCTGCAACGGGCCCGTCAAGCCATGAAGGAAGGAAAGCTGGATCTCGCCCAGGATTACCTGGTGCGGGCCGAAAAGACGGGCGCCGTCTACGAAAGCATCTTCGCTCGATTCGTTGATACGCCGGAAAAAGTCCGTCGCGATCTCGACGCGATGCGGAAGACGGGCCCAAGCAGCTCGGCCAACCCTGGCAGCTCGGCCAACCCTGGCAGCTCGGCCAACGCCGGCGGCCTGCCAAGCGATCGGTTCAAGCCGTCGACGCTTGCTCCGCCTTCTGGCCCTGCCCCTGGACTCACGGGAGCCGCGTCTAGCCCAACTTCGCCGGCAGCCCCGCCCACCTTCGATCCGGCCGATCGTTTAGCCGGTAACGCTCAAGCGGATGCAGCCGCCGCGATGGCTCGAGGAGCCCGCTCGGGATTCCTCGCGCCGCCTCCTTCGCCCGGCCAAGGCGCCGAAGCGCGTGACCGACAAGCGGACCGGCTGCTCGGACCGGCCGGTGCCGCCGCCACAGCGCCACGCTCCGGCGGTTCCTTCCCCGGACTGACCGCGACAAACCCATCGGCAAGTTCTGGCTCGTTACCGATTAACGACCAGCCAGTTATCGGCCTGCCCGCCAATAGTTCGCCCACGAACAGCAATCCGGCCAACTCCCCGGACCTCTCCCGCCTGCCGACCGCCGGCGACTACGGGGCCACACGGCCCGGCCTGACCGGAGTCGCGGCCAAGCAAGAGTGCCTGCGACTTGTCGCCCAGGCCCAAGCTGCGCTCGACCGCGGCGATGCGATCCAAGCCCAACAGCTCATCACGCAGGCGAAACGCTTGCAGGTGCCAGACGACGCTTTCCAACCGGGTGAAACGTTGCCAGCTTTGATCGGTCTGCAGGTGGAACGAGCCCTCAGCCGCCGCGCCTCAGGCTACCCGACGACCGCCGCTGGTGGCCCGGTCCGTCAAACCAACGCGATCGAGCCGGCGGGGGGCAGCTTCGGACAGAACGGTCAGGGCGGCGAACGGTTCCCGGTCGCCCAAGGCATCTACGAACCAGCGAAGGACAAAAGCCGTACGGTGCTCGTGCAGAACGAGGGACCGGCGGAACAACCACCTGCGGGCACCGCTGACGGCGAGACTCCCGACCAGCCGGTTGCTCCTTCGCCAGTCGCTGCTCAGCCAATCCCTGCTCAGCCTGCCGCTTCTCAGCCTGCCGCCGCTCAGCCAACTCCGGCGACACCGGTCGACGAGCCGGCCACCGGCAATCCCGGCAATTCGTCCCGCGGCCAGCAGTTGTACCAGCAAGGTCTCGAAGCGCTGTCGAACCAAGACCGCGAAGGGGCTCTGCAGTCGTTCCGCGAAGCGTGGCGGTTCGCCGGCGAACTCGACGCGAACACCCGCGCTTCCCTCCGGGACAAACTGACCTCGCTGCAGAGCACTGCTCCGGCCGCACCCGGTCGAGCCCCCGGCGCCGAACCCTCGGTGCTGGAATCGGTCGACGCCAAGCAACAACTGCTCCAGCAACAATTGCTCCGCGAAATCACGGCCGAACAAGACGGCGCCAAGCGAATGCTGGCGACCGATCCGAAGGGGGCGCTGGCCCGCCTTCAGCGGCTTCGCGACCGCGTGGCCGAAGCGGAACTTGACCCACCCTCGCGCAAGAAACTGCTCACGGTCGTCGACCGCAGCCTAAATGAACTCGGCAAGTTCATCGAACAGAATCGTTCGGAAATCGAGAGCAACGACCGCAACCGCCAAGTGATGGAAGCGGTGGAACGTGATCGGACGCTGAAGGTCGATACGCAGAACAAGATCGCCGAGCTGGTCGAGCAGTTCAACCAGCTCATGGACGAACGTCGTTATCCGGAAGCCGAGATGCTGGCCCGCCAGGCCCGCGAGCTCGACCCGGAAAACCCGGTCACGCAGACTTTGACCTGGAAGGCGAAGTTCGCCATCCGGATCGCCGAGCAGAACTCGATCAAGGATCTGAAGGAAGCGGGCTTCTACGAACAGATGACGTCGGTCGACCGCAGTTCGATTCCCTACAACGACGAGAATCCGATCCAGTTCGACGCCAAGCGGTGGGGCGACATTTCCGTCGGCCGCCGCAAGATGCTCGAACGGCAGCAACGTCGCTTGTCGCCCGCCGAACAGGAAATCCAGCGTTCGTTGAGCAAGCCGGTCGACGTGCGGTTCGACCAGCGGCCGCTGAAGGAAGTGCTGGAGACGCTCGGCGCGGCCGCCGGCATCAATATCCACTTGGACAACGCCGGACTCGGGGCGGAGGGGGTCACCAGCGACACGCCCGTCTCGATCAACCTGACTCAACCGATCTCGCTCAAGAGCGCCTTGAACTTGATCCTCGAACAGTTGCGGCTCAGCTACGTCATCCAAAACGAGGTCTTGAAGGTTACCAGCGAACAGACTCGGGATGCGGATGTTTACACGCGGGTCTACGATGTCGCCGACTTGGTCATTCCGATCCCGAATTTCACTCCGGGATACAACACGGGGTTGCCGGCCGCGATCATGGAAGCCCATCGAGCGATCGGTGTCGGCGGATTCGCCGGCGGCGGTGCGGCGCCGATGACCTTGGCTGCCAACCAACCGGCTGCCACCAACGGCTCGGTGTTGGCCCAGTTGGGCGCGGGCGGCTTGCTGCCAGGCCAACGGGGACCGCAATCGCTGGGCTCAGGTCCGGGCGGACTGGGTGGCGGCGCCCAAGCGGATTTCGATAGCCTCATCGAATTGGTCACGACCACCGTGAATCCACAGAGCTGGACCGAGGTGGGCGGATCGGGATCGATCGAAGCGTTCCCGACGAACCTGAGCATCGTCGTCAGCACCACTCAGGAAACCCATGATCAAATCGCCGACTTGTTGGAACAGCTGCGTCGATTGCAGGACCTGCAAGTAACGATCGAAGTGAAATTCATCACGCTGCGGGACAACTTCTTCGAGCGGATGGGTATCGACTTCAACGCCAAGATCGATGACAACTCGGGATTGAACGCGGCCAACGGCGCGTTCCCGGACGACAACGGTCCGAGCTACACGGTCGGTTTGCAACGCGTCAAATCGAACGGGTTGCCGCTCCCGACCGCCGACCTCGATATCCCGTTCACCCAGGACTCGTTCACGTCGACGCTGCCGCAGTTCGGTGGCTTCGATCCGAACACGGCCGCCAACTTCGGCTTCGCGATCCTCAGCGACATCGAAGTGTACATGCTGCTGCAGGCCGCCCAAGGCGATCAACGCAGCAACGTGTTGCAAGCTCCCAAGGTGACGCTGTTCAACGGCCAGCAAGCGTCGGTTTCGGATACCTCGCAACGGCCGTTCGTCACCAGCCTCGTGCCGGTGGTCGGCGACTTCGCCGCCGCCCATCAGCCCGTCATCGTCGTGCTCAACGAAGGCACGTCGCTGAGCGTGCAGGCGGTCGTGTCGTCCGACAAGCGGTTCGTGCGCTTGACCCTGGTGCCATTCTTCAGCCGGATTGGCGACGTGCAAGAGTTCACGTTCAGCGGCAAGACGACCACCAAGGCCGGCACGAACGTGAAGGACCCGTCGGATCCGACGAAGACCATCCAGGACGGCGTCGAAGTCACCAAGGAAGGCACCACGTTGCAGTTGCCAACGTTCGCCTTCACCACGGTGACAACCACCGTCAGCGTGCCGGACGGCGGCACCGTGCTGCTCGGCGGTATCAAGCGGTTGAGCGAGGCTCGGTCGGAACGCGGCGTTCCGATGCTGAACAAGATCCCGTACATCAACCGTCTGTTTAAGAACGTCGGTATCGGCCGCGAAACAAGCAGCCTGATGCTGATGGTCACTCCGCGGATCATCATCCAGGAGGAAGAGGAACGCAAACTGGGAATCGACCTGGGTTCGTAACGTCCGCTCGCCGGACGTCCACGTCGCGAGAAAGAGCCGCCGCGAGGGCCACCGCCCCGCTGCGGCTTTTTTCGTTGTTCTCCGCCAAGCATTGAGCGTTCGCAGCGCGGCTTTATCGCCGCCGAATGCCGCCGCCACCGCGCCGTCCCCGGTTGGCAGCCAACCAGTGGAAGTGGTACGGTCTTCCGTTCCATCTCAATACCCCCAAAACACCCTCCACCACAAATCCGCAACCCGCAACCAGCAACCAGCAACCCGCAACCACCAACCACCAACCACCAACCACCAACTAGCAACCAGCAACCAGCAACTAGCAACTGGCAACTAGCAACTGGCAACTAG
>JBIKVL010000109.1:0-8673 GCA_044356875.1 Pirellulaceae bacterium
CGAGGTTGAACGCACGGGTGCCTCGAGGAGGGGGGGCGCGTGCGGGTTGGCTGCGATCAGGCCGGCTGCGATCAGGCCGGCTGCGAACTGGATGGCTGCGAACTGGATGGCTGCGAACTGGATGGCTGCAAGCGCGTTTGAAGTGGAATCGGAAAGCTAGGCAATTCGCCGGGGACACGTCGCGGTTTGCGAATCTTCCTTAACGCGACGCCCGCGGTGGATGAATGTGGCGGCTAGGAGCAGTCCCTTCGCCGGGGACTCGCATCGAAGTCGGTCGCCGACGGCGACGAGCCCCACTCAAATTGAGTCTCGCCGGTGGCGAGCCGTGGCAATGCGCCTCCGCGGCGTTTCGCCCCCACGTGGCCGCCGCCGTAAGGACACTGCCGCAAGGCCGCCGCCACAAAACCACCGCCACAAAATCACCGCCACAAAACCACCGCCGCTGGGTCGCCGCCGCAAGGGTCGCCAGGAAAGCAGGCAATAGACTGTCTCGTGCAAATTGCTCACTCGGCTGAGCGGTTTTCCAGCGAACATTCGTCGCCCGGTTTGATCGACGAAGCGATTGGCGAGCGAGGCTACATCGTTGACTCAGCTGCCTCCCCAGCCTATGAGATTGAGCGGCTGAACCGGAACTTAAGTTACATGTGGGAAATAGGTTGCGAACCGCGAATCCTAAGCCTTCGATGCCAGAAACCGCCCGCGAGTCGCCCGCCGGCAAAATCGCCAGCAAAAAGAGACAGTCTATTTTTGATTCTGGCTTGGCCCGGGGCCCGGCTCGACGCTATCACGGGCCCGCGTGTCCGCCTGGCTACCCAGCCGGCGGACTCGAATCCGCCACGAAGCGCCGACAGTCGCGCCGCATCGCGGAAGCGGTCCGCTCTAACCAGCGGAACCGACGCGAAATCGTCCGCACCGCCTCTTTCCAGTTCGCCGCGTCCAAGCCGTAGCGGAGCCAAGCTTCCGGCAACTGCTTCGGCATCCTCAACGCGGGCGTTTCCAACTCGGGGTCGCCACCCACCGCATTGACAATGTTGCTCGCCAGCGAGTTCCTTCCAATTCAAAGACGTGCCCCACGTCCGCTGCAGTACTTCGCGTCATCCCACGAAATGTCCAGAGCCCGAACCGAAAATCTTGCGAAGTTTTCGATTATCGCGTCCCTCGGGGCTCAACCCTAAATGGCGCCCCCCCCATTCCCCACGGCAAAACATCAAACATCGAATATCACTCGGCAAAGCCAGTCATGCGTCCCAATTCGTTGGGCGTGCCGTTTTCGGCGTGCCGGGACGAAAGTTTCCTCCTATACTGCGAGCATGTGGCCTACTGCGAACAAGACGGAAGAGATGCTGGCCGACGCGAAAGCGGGGGACGGCGACGCTGTGAATCAACTGATGGAACGCCATCGCGACGGCGTCCGGCGGATGATTCAGATGCGGCTCGATCAGCGGATTCAACGGCGGATTGACGTCAGCGACGTCGTTCAAGACGTGATGGTCGAAGCCCATCGGCGGCTGAAAGAATATCTGCGAACGGCTCCGATGCCATTCCATCTGTGGCTGCGGCAAATCGCCAAGGATCGGATCATAGACGCCCATCGGCGGCACCGTGTGTCCAGCAAGCGCAGCGTGGACAGGGAACAACCGCTGCTGAATCCAGTCGACGACCGCTCCAGCGAAGACCTCGCGGCCCAACTTTGGGATCCCGATGTCACCCCGGGAACGGCCGCGATCCAACGTGAGATGGCTCGGCGAGTCGAAGAGGCGGTCGCGAAGCTGAACGAGTTGGACTTTGAAATCATCACCATGCGGCATTACGAGCAGCTTTCCAACCAGGAGGTCGCCCAGTCGCTGGGATTGACGGAGCCGGCGGCGAGTATGCGGTATCTGCGGGCTGTCCGCCGCCTCCGGGAATTGCTAGGTGGCGAAGCGGCAGGCGGACCGGCGCCGTGAGTTCGCGACCGTCGGATCCTGCTCCCAGTGATGCTCACGGGTATTCCCGTGGGGATGCGATTGTGCGGGTCGCAGAGGACGAAAGCGAACTGGACCGGCGGCTCGCCGACCTACTCACCGTCCTGACCGACCGGATGCGTCGGGGCGAACCGGTGGCTCTGGAACCAGTGTGCGCCGCTTATCCGGAACTCGCGCGGGAACTTCGTCCGCTGTGGGGGGCGGTGATGCTTGCCGAGGCAGTCGCGACACCGTCGGCCGAAATGGCCGTGGCCGCTAGGACGAATTCCCGTCCGTCGATCCAAGACGCGACGATGAGTCGCCACGCCGAACAACTCGCCGAGCGAAACGCCGAGCGCCATGCCGAACAACAGGCCGAGCAACAGTCCCAGCCCATGGCGGCGGATGGCGAACGGCGGATGGTCGCCCACGATTCGCGTGGTTTGAGCGAATTGCCAACAGGCTCAGGCGACGGCCAACGGCGTGAACCTCACGCGGCGATCGCGTCGGGCGTCCACAGCGTGCCATCGCCGTTACTCGGATCCTTCCACTGCGGCGACTACGAACTGCTCGAAGAAATCGGCCAGGGCGGGATGGGAGTCGTTTACCGGGCATGGCAGGCGAGCCTGCAGCGCGAGGTCGCAGTCAAGATGATGCTGCCCGGGAAGCTGGCCCGCGAGTCCGACTTGGCGCGGTTTCGGGCGGAAGCGAAGGCCGCCGGCGGATTGCATCATCCGGGCATCGTGCCGGTGTACGAGGTATCGGAATGGGCCGGCCGACCGCTGTTCAGCATGAAGCACATTCGCGGCGAGACGTTAGCGCACCGACTATCCTCGGGGCCGTTGGCGCCACGTGAGGCGGCGCGGTTGCTCGCGGCGGTCAGTCGAGCGGTCGACTACGCCCATCGTCAAGGCGTTTTGCACCGCGATCTAAAACCTTCCAACATCTTGATCGATGACGATGGCCAACCGCACATCACCGACTTTGGATTGGCCAAACAGGTGTCGGAGGCCGCGAGTCTGACGCGAACAGGCGCGGTCCTCGGCACGCCGGCTTACATGGCCCCCGAACAGGCGGCGGGAGCGCGGGGCGAAGCGGGCGTGGCGGCCGATATCTACAGTCTCGGGTCGATCCTGTATCACATGCTGACCGGCCGGCCGCCATTCCAGGCCGCGTCGGCGGTCGACACCTTGCTATTGTTGTTGGAACAGGAGCCCGCGGCGCCGCGGCTTGTCAATCCAAAGGCGGATACGGAACTGGAATTGATCGCGTTGCGATGCTTGCAGAAGCCGCCCGATCTGCGATACCCGACCGCGGCCGCGCTGGCGGACGACCTCGAGGCGTACCTGATCGACGAGCCGATCGCGGCGCGGACGGGCCGTTTTGGCCAGTTGGTGTCACGGCTGTTTCGGGAAACCCACCATGCGGTGGTGCTCGAAAACTGGGGCCTGCTGTGGATGTGGCACAGCTTGGCGCTGGTCGTCGTCTGCGTTCTAACGAACTCGATCTACCTGGCGGGCGATCGCAACCGCTGGCACTACGCCGGCCTCTGGACGATCGCGCTGTGGGCCTGGGCGTACGTGTTCTGGTTTTTGCGCCGTCGCATGGGACCGGTGACGTTCGTCGAGCGGCAAATCGCGCACTTGTGGGCGGGCAGCATGATCGGCATCGCGCTGTTGTTCCCGCTCGAGACATGGCTTGGACTGGAGGTTTTAACACTCTCGCCGGTGCTCGCGGTCATCATGGGTTTCGTTTTTTTCGTGAAGGCGGCGATTCTGTCGGGGGCGTTTTATATTCAGGCCGCCGCGTTGTTCGCCACGACCGCGGCGATGGCCTATTGGCCGAACGAAGCGCACCTGATTTTCGGCGCCGTCGCGGCGACCAGCTTCTTCGTGCCCGGTTGGAAGTATTACCTCCGCAAACGCCGCGAGGACCGCGAGCGGCCGTCCACGATCGGGCCAGCTCTCGGCACCGGCTCCCCCGCCGGTCCCCCGGCGAATAGCCCCCGAGAATAGCCCCCGAGAATAGCCCCCGAGAATAGCCCCCGGGCGCGACTCGGCTGACGAGCGGTCGTCAGCCTGGTCTTTGCGCGCCTAGAAGGGGTTGGCGGATCGCTTTCTAGCCCAAGGTTTCATCGAGCCACTTTTTCAGGGCGCGGGTGCCTTGGATGCCGACTTTGTGACCAACTTCATCCTCGACATGGGTCACCGGGAGGCCCAGGCTCTCAAGGAGTTTGGCTCCGCGACGAGCCCGCTCGATCGAGATCACCTCGTCTTTCGTCCCGTGGGCCACGAACACCTTTGGCTTACCGTGAACAAAGGAGTCCTGAACGGTCGCGGGCTCGGGCGGTTCCACCACGAATCCAGCCAACAACGCCGCCCCGTCGACTCGCAGACGTTGCGACAAAAGCGCTGCCGAAATCAGAGCGGCCCCTTGGGAAAAGCCGAGCGCTATGCGGCGGGTCGGCCGCAATTCGTGCAGTTCCAAAAAACGCTCGATCGCGTCCGCCAGTCGTTCCACGGCATGACGCACGGCCGCGACCCGTTCCTCCTCGTCCGCGTCCAGTCGCCACCAACTGAAGCCGCCCAGCGGCGCGGGTTCGGGGAGCGGCGCTTGCAGCGACAGCACGGCCGCCGTCGGCGGCACTTGCCGTTCAAACATCCAGATCACTTCCCGCGTGCCCGCTCGCCCATGCAACAAAACGGCTAGGGGTGCCGAACGATCCTGCCCGGGACGGTACAGGAACGGCAAACCGACGATCGCTTCTTGTTCCGCCGTGGATGGTTGACGCATGCGGAAACACTAGCAAGCGAGCGGCGGTTTGGCCAGTTCGGCGACGGTCGGCTCGGTCGCGGGAAAACTTGAGCGAATCCGCAGGCGAAGGACGGAATTCTCCGCCGGCGCTGCCGTTGCGGGCCAACTCCGGGCCGCTTCGCAATTCGCAAGTCTCTTTAATGTAATACCTTATGGCGTTTCCGCGGGGCTTAAATCTGCCTTGCCGCCATTCTCCGACGGTCCTATAATCCGCCCCGCTCCATCCCGCCCAACTGGCTGGAATGGAGAAAATTGCCGTATTTTGCCAACCCGTTCACGTTTTACCCGGCAAGGAAGCCGATCCTCTGACGCCGCTCGCCAGGATGGCTCGAATCTGCGTTTGGCTGGCGACAAACCGCGCGGCTCGCGGTCGCGCCCCCGGTGCGCGCCAAGCCGCGTTCGCGTGGATCGCGCTGGTCGGAGCGCTACTCTTCGTTGCCGGGACAGCTCGACGGGGCCATGCCGAAATCGAACTGCCGCCCGCCGATCCCCGCGATGCGGTTTCCATCTCCGGCCCGCAGGCCGCCCGCTGGCAACAAGGACGATTCGAGGTGCTTGTGCTGCCGCAAGGCGCCACCGTCCGCCAAGGCAACATGTCGGGGACCGCTCAACAGGGCGTCGTCTGGATCGAACGCCACGAGACGGGCGATGAACCCAATCGGGTACTGGTCTACCTGGAAGGCTCCGTGCATGTCGCCTACCACGACTCCGCCCCCCCACATCCGTCACAGCCACATCCGTCACAGCCACAGCCGTCACAGCCACAGCCGGCACTACAACCACAGCCGGCACTACGACCACAGTCAGCGCAACAACCACAACAGCGGCCGCGGACCGAAATCGTCGACCGGGTCTGGTTCGGCCGATTGAATTCGCTCGCCGATGTGCAACTGCGGGTCGACACCTTCACGGCCGAACCGTCCCTGAAACCGCCGCTCTGGAATCGCGCCATGGCCACGCTGGAAGCCGGCGGCGGCTGGCCCGTTCAAGCTAATCAGCCGAATCAGCCGGAACCGAATCAGCCTGTCCAGCCCGCTCAGTTCACGATTCCGGAACGCCCCGGAGGCCGGTTGGGTCCCGCCGGTCCGTTGCTTCCACCGCCGCCGGCCAACCCCAACCCGCTCGGACCACCTCCCGGCTTCGAGCTGCTACCGCCTACTGGAATGCCAGCCACTGGGATGCCAGCCACTGGGATGCCAGCCACTGGAATGCCAGCCGCCAATCCGCTGCCCGGGAACGCCTTTCCTGGAACTCCCGTCGCTCCGGCGGCGCCTGCCGCGCCACCGCCGGCGGCGGGAATCGCGAAGATCGAATCGCGGAGTGGCGGGCGGTTTGATTTCCGGACCTTTAAGGGGCCGGATGGCCGGCCCGCCGGCCTGATCTTCGACGCTGGCATCCGTATCGTGTTCGACGCGATCAAGAACGTGCAGCTCCAGGGGTACACCGTCGAGCGGATCGATGTCGAGGCGGACCGGGTGGTGGTGTGGGGCGAGGTGCCGGCGAATCTTTCCGGCGCCGTGGGCGACTCGGCCGCCGCTCCGGGCGGCGCCGCCGGTCCCGCTCCGCGGCCCGTGGAAATCTACATGGAAGGGAATATCGTTTTCCGCGAAGGCGACCGGGTGATTTACGCCGAGCGGATGTATTACAACGTCTCGGAGCGTTTCGGCGTCGTGCTCTCGGCCGAACTGCTGACGCCGGTGCCCGAGTACGAAGGCTTGGTGCGGCTCAAGGCCGACGCGATCCAGATGTATAACGAACAGCGGATCCAGGCGTTTGGAGCCGCGTTCACTTCCAGCCGCTTGGGAGTGCCCCGCTATTGGTTTCAAGCCGAAACGGTGGAATTCCAGGACGAACAACGCCAGCGGTTGAACCCATACACGCGGCTTCCGGAGCTCGACCCGCGGACCGGCGAACCGCTCGTAGACCATAACTATTTGGCATCGAGCAACAACAATTATGTGTTCCTCGGCGGCTATCCCGTCTTTTATTGGCCGACGGTGGCGAGCGATCTGAAAGAGCCCAGCTACTACTTGCAACGCGCGCAGCTCAAGAACGATAGCGTGTTTGGCGCCCAAGTCCTGCTCGATTGGGACCTCTACCAGCTCTTGGGAATCCGCAATCGGCCGGCCCGCACAAAATGGCAGTTGTCCACTGATGTGTTGACGGAACGCGGGGTGGGGCTGGGAACCAATTTCCGCTACGAGGGCGACACGCTGCTCGGCGCCGCCGGTCCCTACTTCGGCAATTTCGACGCCTGGGGACTCAAGGATTCCGGCCTGGACAACCTCGGAGTCGACCGCCGTTCGCTGGCTCCCGAACAGGACTTCCGCGGCCGCGTCCAATGGCAGCACAGGCAGCAGTTGCCCTGGGATTTGCGACTTACGGCGGAACTGGGGTTCGTCAGCGACCGCAACTTCCTCGAACAGTTCTATGAACGGGAATGGGACCAGGGCAAAGACTTCACCACCGGCCTGGAACTGAAGCGTCTCGACGACAACATGTCGCTGGCGCTCACCGCCGACGCCCGCCTCAATCCGTTCTTCACGCAAACCGAGTGGCTCCCGAGGCTGGATCACTTCTGGATTGGGCAGTCGCTGATCAGCGACACGTTGACGTGGAGCGAGCATTCCCATGTAGGCTACGGCCGGGTGCGGACCGCGGAGGCGCCGGACGATCCGGTCGACCTCGCCAAGTTCGATCCGTTGCCGTGGGAGAGTTCGCGGAGCGGCGTGAGGGCCGCGACCCGACAGGAGCTCGACCTGCCGCTCGAAGTCGGCGCGCTCAAACTAGTGCCGTACCTGATGGGCGAAGTGGCTCACTGGGGCGAGGATCTCACCGGCAACGACCTGACGCGGCTCTACGGCCAGGCGGGCTTGCGGGCGAGCCTCCCGTTTTGGCGGGCCGACGCGAGCGTCCAGAGCGAGCTGTTCAATTTGAACGGCGTCGCGCACAAGATCACGCTCGAAGGAGACGTCTTCTACGCGGACGCCAGCGCGAACCTCGACCAATTGCCGCTCTACGACGCCTTGGACGACGACGCCACCGAACAGTTTCGCCGCCGTCTACTATTCAACACGTTCAATCAAACGGCGGGCACCGATGTGCCTCAGCGGTTCGACGAGCGTTTCTATGCGTTGCGCAGCGGGCTGCAAGGATCGGTGACATCGCCCAGTACGGAAGTCGTGGACGACCTGATGATGGCGCGTCTCGGCATTCGCCAGCGTTGGCAAACCAAACGCGGCCTGCCGGGGCAACAGCGGATCGTTGATTGGATCGTGCTCGATTTTCAAACGGCGCTCTACCCCGATCCGGACCGCGACAATTTCGGGGAAGTGCTCGGCCTGGCGCAGTACGACTTCCGCTGGCACGTCGGCGACCGGCTGACATTCTATAGCGATGGTTTCGCCGACGTTTTCTCGGAAGGGCTCCGGACCGTGTCGGTGGGCGGCCAGATTGGCCGACCGGAACAAGGGAGCCTGTCGATCGGCTTTCGCCACATCGACGGACCGGGGCCGGCCAACGCCCTCACGCCGATGATCGGCAATGTGCTCAACGCGAACTTGAACTACCGCATGAGCGAGAAATGGCTGCTGTCGGCGGGCGCGGCGTACGACTTCGGACCGGCCGGCAACATCGGCCAGTCGCTGCGGCTGACGCGGGTCGGCGAGTCGTTCCTTGTGCAGGCTGGGTTCACCTACGACGTGAGCCGCGACAACTTTAGCGCGACACTGCTGGTCGAACCGCGGTTCATGCCGGGCAACCGACTCGGCAACGTGGGCGGAGTGGCGATCCCGCCCGCCGGCGCGTACGGCCTGGAATAGTCGGCCGACGAGCGATTCGATGATCGTTGCCACGGCGCCTTAGGCGCTAAGTGTGCCGCTGTCGTTTACCGCCGAGCCGTAGGCGACGGCTGGGT
>JBIKVL010000110.1:0-8656 GCA_044356875.1 Pirellulaceae bacterium
CATCGAGCCGCTGGAGACGCTCTGGCGCCAAACCGAATCGCCGCCCGGCGAGTGAGAACGGTCAGTTGGCGGTTGGCGGTTGGCGGTTGGTCACTGGTCGTATGGGTCGTATAGGTCGTATGGGTCGTATAGGTCGTATGGGTCATATAAGTCGCATGGGTCATATAAGTCGCATGGGTCGCTGCTGACCGCTGAGCATGGGGCTTATAGGTCCAGTTCAAACCACGTCCAGTTCAAACCACGTCTTTTGCTTGACGCTTCCGGGAAGCGGCTTTACGGATGACAGATCTGTGTTTCCGCTTAGATGTCGTGGCGAAGCGTTTTTTCGCGGTTCCAGCTTTGGCGACCCCAATCCGCAAAACTGCTCCTTGGAGCTGTTCGGCAACCCAGGCATTAAGGCTTTTGCCAGAAAGCACCGCCACTACATTGATCTGTCGGTGCAGTTCTGGCGAAATTCGCGTGACGAATTGGCCAGAAAACGGCTTGTCCGGCGTTTCGCCGCGAGTTTTGCAGAACTCAAGGTAATCATCGACGGACTCATGGAACGCCATTTTCACCTCGGCGACGCTTTCGCCTTGAAAGGTGATGACGTCGCGAGTGTTGATGACCTCACCGTGAATGATGCCGGCATCTTCGTCAAATTCGACTTTGCCGATGTACCCTTTGTATTCCATCATGGCTTGACTCCCGCCTCTATTAGGAACCGCCGCAAGGATTTGACGGCTCCCTTGTCCGTTTCTTTTTGAGGATGCGGCCGGTGAAACACGGCCCGAACGCCGTTCAGAGCGATCCGCACCCGCGATCCGGACCCCTCGGTGATCACCGCACCGGCGGCCTCAAGCATGGTCTCTATGTCCCTCCAAACGATGTTCGATCTGACCGGGTCGTCAAAAATCGCTTCCAGCGTGCTTCGGTGCTTCTGTCCCATACTCCCGTCATTAGTATCACTCGATGATACTGCCGTCAAGTTCCCAGCTCGTCGTTGGTAGCCCAACTCGGGGCGTCGAAAAGCCCCGCTGCCTTCGGTTGCCACCACGCTGCGTCAGCCGTAGCCGAGCTCGTCGACTTCGTCTTCGTTCATGCCCCGATGATGGCCTACCTCGTGGAGGATCGTGATTCGAATCTGCTCGCGGAGTTCCTCTTCGTCGATGTGATGGTCGGCCTTGGTCGCCGTGAACAGCACGCCGCGGCGGAAAAGGTGAATGGTGGGCGGCTGGTGGGTGTAGAGTCCCTGGACTTCGTCTGGGTCGTCCGCTTCGAGTTCGCGCATGATCTTTTGGCTCGGCCGATCTTCGACCAGCAGCGGTACGCGATCAAGCACATCGCGCACGTCGCGCGGGAGTGTCTCAAGGACCTCCTCGACGCGTTCGTCGAAGTATTCGCGAAGTGCCAGGGAGAGCTTCATCGCGGAACACCACTTTTCCGACTAAGGCTTCGGCGGCGGGGGTGGCTCGGCGCCAGACGCGGCCGCCGGGGCGACTTCTTTAGGTGCGGTGCCCGCGGCGTTCCCGGAATCCGCTCGAGCGGTGGACGGCGAAGCGGCGGGCTTGAATGAACCGAAGAGTGACCTGAGGATTCCAGCGGCGGTGCCGTCGAGCTTGAGTGGATCGCCCACCGCGGCTCCCGCCTGCGCTGGCGGCGCCGGCGGCGCTGGCGGAACGGGCTCGTCAGTCATCGTGAATTCGAAATTCCGAGCGCCCATAGTGACGAGCAGTTTGTTGGTGTCCGGCCTGGCGATGACTTCGCTGAAGTTCGCCGCCACCGGAATGTCTTCCTTTTGGAACACTATGCGGCCATCGCGTTTGTCAAGCACCAGCAGCGCCGACTGCTGGGCGTTGCGGCCTCCCTTACGCATGAACACCAAGAGCGGGCTTTGCGTGGGCTGTTCCATCAGTAGTCCGTAATGCTCGATCGCCGCCGGCGTGTTCCAACGCGGTTTGCCCGTGGAACGGTCAAGCAGATAGACCTTACCGTGGATCATTTGGCTGTTGGCGGAACCGCCCACGACCTCGATCTGATTGGGCAAGTTGGTGCGGGGCGGACCGATAACGGCCAGTAGGTACCCCTCGGCCACTTCCTGGAAGACGATCGAATTCAGGGAGAGCTCGGGTTCAACCTTTTGATCCGCAATCACCTGGCCGTCCAGCAGGGACACCACTCGCAAGTGGCCATCGGGTTGAACGGCGGCCATGACGCGGTCATGGTGGATAACGCCGCGGCTACCCGCCGCAAACTCGCCTTGGAACAACGTTTTGCCCGAGAGAACGTCGTACAAGCGGACATCGCGTTTGGCCTCGCCGCCGGTCCAACCGAGCACTCGGCGGCCATTGGTGGCCCAGCGTTGTTCGCCGGCCGGGATGGGACGACGAGCGATTTCCTGTCCGTCCACGGCGCTCAACACGATGAACTCCTTGCCGTCGATCGGGGCGACGATCAACAGTTCCTCGTCTCCGAACAGGTCGCTGCCGGCGGGCATATCGAGCCGATTCCAGACGACTTCGCCGGTGAGCGGGTCGAGGCACATGAGTTCGGACTGCTTCATTACGAAGACGCCATTGGCGAGCACCGGGCCGAGTGGGCTGATAGGCCGGTCGGCGTTGTCGCTGACCGTGGCCCGCATGCCGCCCCAGATCGAGCTGTTCATGCGGACGCGCGTGCGCACGTTTTGGTCGTTGTCGCCGAGTCGAGGCACGGTTTCGACACGCCAACGAATGCCACCCTCGGCGCGGTCCGCCATGGGCATGGAGCTGAAGGCGACGACTTCGGTTCCCATGTGGACGCAGACGAGTTGCCCGAGGGCGCGGGCGTGAATCGATTGCGGAACGCCGAAGTAGTAGGGCGAGAAACCGCCATCGGGACGGATGAGCGTGGAGCGGAACGTTTCATTGCCGAGCCCATCGCGGCACACAAGCGAGTAGTTTTTTTGCTGGTCGAAGACCACGGTGGTGCCAGGCGAGAAGGCCCCGGCCGTTTCGCGGAAGGTGGCGAGCGACGCGCGGCCGTAGTTGGCGTTTTGCAGCCCGTTATTCTCCTTCTCTTCCACCTTGACTTTGCCGTTCGGCCAACCAGTGACAACACGATTCCACGCCGCCTTGGAGTCGCCGGCCGCGGCGAACGCGTTGGCCAGTTCCTGGCCCGTTTTTCCATCGAGGCAAGGCACGGTAGCGAATTGCGAGGCGAGCCGGGCGTAGTACGTGGCCGCCAGTTCGAGTTGCCGGCTGGCTTGGAGGACTTCGGCGGTAGCGGCCACGGCGCCGGCGGCGATCGCTGGATCGGCGTCGCGTTCGAGCGTGGCGAGCGTCAATTCGGCTTCCAAGTAGGATTGGGCGGCTGTCAGCTTGCGGGCCAGTCGCAAGCGGGTGGTGCGAGCCGACGGGTGGAAGTTGAAACTGTTGGCGAATTGTCGCAGCGCCGGGACTGTGTCTAGCCGCAGCACGGCATCGCGACGTTCCCCGATGGCCGCATCGAACCGTTTTTGATCCGCTTCGCTGGCGTTTCGGTAGAGCAGCCCCAGTTCAGCGGCCACCACGCGATCCCGGCGGACGGCATGGCGAGGCGAGACGGCTTCGGTGCCGCCCACCGATTCAAGGCGGCGCTCGGCGGCGAGATCGTGCAACTTCAGGAGAATGTCGAACGCGCCGGCCGCATCGCCGGCGGTCCGCAGTCCACGGGCGACGAGCTGCAGGTATTTTTCACGTTCCGCCGGTTGGTCGACGAGCGTATCGAGTTCCGCCGCCAAGTGGCGATGCTTCGCGAAATCGTCCCGCAAGGCGTTCATGAGATTTTGGACGAGTAGTCCGCGGATGTATTGGTCGTCCGGGTTTTTCGCTCGGGCTTGGCTGAGCAACGCGACCGCCTCGCCATACTCGCCGGCGTGGGCTTTTAGTTCCGCCATTGCGCCGAGCGCCCATGGGTCTCCCGGCACTTCTTTCAATTTGGCTGCGACCCGTTCGCTCAGGGGACCGGCCATGGGGAAAACAGCCAATCCGCCGATGCCATGCGAAATGATTTCATCGCGATAGCAAATCAGGTTGCCAAGGATTTCACCGGTGCGGAGCGATTCGACGATCTTGCCCGCCTCGAGATCGATCTTGAGCAATTGCTGCGCGGTGGTGGGCAGGTAATAGAAAGAGCCGGCGTGGACGCCGCGGCCGCTCGGCAACGCCTTTTCGGGAATTTCAAGCGGGTTGGGCCAAGCCGGTTTGCCGTCGCTCATTTGCAGGGCGACCAAGTTGCTCTTGCCGACGAACACCGCCTTGCCGCGATGAACGCCCGCGACGTAGAGCAGATCGTTGCGTTTCTGCGCGGGCCAGAGCAGTTTGCCCGTCAGAAGATCTAGGCAATACATTTCATTCGATTCGATCGGCGTGACGAGCACTCGGCCGTCGTCGATGGTGACGGTGGCGTCGTTCCAACGTTGCCCCAGCGTTTTGACTTGAGCGAAATGCATGTTGCGCGGGAAAAACACTCCGTTTTGAGGCGTGTCGTTCGAAGCTTGGCTGTATTGAAAGCCCCACAGCAGCGAGCGATTCGCGATATCGACCGCCACGACCGCGCCCGCCGACGTCGGGCACACCAGCACGCCGTCCGCGAACGACGGACTGGACCCAGCGAGCCGTCGGTTCGCGTCGACATTGATGGTGCGCGATTCAAGTTGAACGAGCTGCTGTTGCCATTCGAGCTTGCCTGTTTTCGGATCGATCGCCGCCACGCATACCTCGGAGTTGATTTCCAGGAGCACGAACAGCTTTCCCTGCACCGGCAGCGGCGGGCCGAGGAAGAAGGCGTCGGCAAGCCGCGGGTCATCGCCGGCCGCCCCCTTTCCATCGCCGATGCTCCAGAGGAACTTTCCTTCTCGGCGGGTGTCGAGCGCCACGAGCTGGTTGCCCTGGGAACCTTGGCTGCGGCCATTCATGCCCCGAACCTGCATTTGGATCATGATCTGCTGCGGATTGGTGCTGGCGAATGGCAGATCGTGCAGGAAGTAGACCGCTTCGCCATCGCTGCTGATTTGTCCGAACGCGGCGTCGTCGAAGAGGCGTTGCTTCAGTTCCGTTTCCCGGCTCACGCGTTGCCGATTGACCATCGGCCGATTCGTGGGCATGACCTTGGTCGGGTCGGCTTCGTCCCAGGGATAGGGCCAAACCCGCTTGCCGGTGCGGACGTCGACGCCCAGCAGTCCTTCGGCGGTTCGCATGAGCACGAAGTCGTTGACGGCGAGCGGCTGGAGGCTCGGCAGCGGCGGGACGCCCTGCATGGACATTTCCTTGGCGAATTTCTCCGCCAACCGCTCATCGTTGGGATTGTTGATCGTGGGCACTCGCCAACGCGGATTCCGCAGCGGCGCGTCGGCGGCGACGCGGGCCGTGCGGGCCGCATCGCCCCGGTACAGGATCCACTGGGCCAGCGGGCCGCCACCGTCGCGGATCCGCAGCGCGAGCAGGGCTTCGAGCCGTTCCCTGGCCAAGCGTTCGTCGGCGGGCAGTTCGAGCGGTTTGCCGCCAACCTGCAGCGCGGCGCCGGCGGCCGTTTTCGCGAGCGTGCCGAGAATCGTCTGGGCTCGCTGCGGTTGGTTGGCTTGGATCCAGCAAGTCGCGGAAAGCAGGGACAGTTCGGGTTCAAAGCTGCCGGCGGCCGGCGATTCGGACAGCCGTCGCAGCACCAAGGCGGCGGCCAACGGCTGGCCTTGGTCCATATAAAACCGCCCGAGCAGCAAGGTGGCTTCGTAACCGGCCTTGGTGTGGAAAAAGCGGCGGGAAACCGAAGTCAGCAGACCGCCGTCGCCCGACTCAATAGCCTCGTTGAGCATCCGTCGGGCTTCGGGGCCGAACTGCAGTTCAAACCATTCGCGGCCTTGGGCGGGCATCGCTCCGATCAGCCGTTGCACCTCGCTCTTCAGGCTGACGTGCGTCCCTTGTTCGTTCCGCGAGCCGATAAAGTAATCCTGCGGCGCGTCGTTGCCCGCTGCCTCGCCCTCCGCCGCCACGCCGCCTTCGGTCGCGGCCCGATCCAGCTCCGCCAGCAACTTGCCAAGCTCGGCGACCGCGTCCGCGTACTGTTCCTCCTCGATCGCTTTTTTCGCCCGCGTCAGTCGCAGGGAGAGTTCCCGGGGCGCTGCGCGGAAGGCGGCGACGACATTGGTGTCCTCGCGTCGCTGCGCCCAAGATTGGGAAGCCGCCACGGCGGCCAACAGGAAAATGACGCAAACCAGCCAGGGGCGGCCGACAAGCGGGAAAGAAAAGGTTTTTGGGCGGCGGGCGGGCGATTCGGCGGATCGAGCGAGCGTCGAACGGAACGAGTACATGCGCTGGTCCTTTCTCGCCGCGCGGTCTCCGTGCCGATGGGACCGGATGCCGCGCGAATCTTGGGGTAAGAATAACCGGAACCGCGAAAAATGTCGCCAGGATTTCCCGCCGTGAAACGCGTTGCGGTGGTGGTGGTGGCACGGCCACCACCGACGGAGATTTAGAGTGGTTCCAACCTCTCGCGTGGCGTCGAAAACCGACCGCCTCCGGTCCCTTGAAGCGACGTTCGCGAGCTAACTCGGCGCGCTCCACCCGGTGGTTTGCGATGGGAGTCCCGTAGCCGTTGTGGGAAATAAGGCCCACGCTGTCGGGCATCGCGATGGATGGCTCGGAAGCAAAAAGTGCGAAATTTACCGTAGAAAAACGGCTTTTCGGCGTGCGGGACCGGTTGCATTTTCGGCGGGCATCGTTTTTAACATGCCTTTCCGCGGGGCCGACCCAAGGTCAGATTTCTTGTCTTGACACCACTAGGAGGGTGTAATCCATGGCGAAGGGTGAAGTGAAAAAGGGGCCGACGAAGTCGCAACTGTACGCGAACTTGGCCGAATCCACCGGATTGACGCGTAAGCAAGTCGCGGCGGTGATGGATGGCTTGACGGCCGAAATGGCGGCAACCTTCAAGAAGAAGATTACCGACTTCACGATTCCGGGACTGGCGAAGGTGACGGTCGTGCGTAAGCCCGCGACGAAAGCTGGCCAGCGTCCCAATCCGTTCAAGCCGGGCGAAATGATGGAAGTCAAGGCGAAGCCGGCCCGCAACATCATTCGCGTCCGCCCGCTCAAGATGCTGAAGGACATGGTCTAACGGGCACCGATCCCGAAAACTGGGTTTAACTGCCTCGCGCGTGAATCGCCGCGGGCCGTGGCCGTCCTCTTCGAGGATGCTCGCGGCCCATTTTTTTCGCGCTCCCAACACTTCACCGGCCACGCGGGGCCGCGCCGTATCCCATGGCTGCTCACGCCGAAACGGTTCGCGATTTCCAGACCCGACTTCTACTACCGCTGGCGGTCGCCGCCGCGCTCGCCGCTTTCGCCGGCAATTCGCTGCTGTGCCGTCTGGCGCTCCGTCCCACGGCGGCAACTTCGCCCACGGCGGCGACCTCTCCCCCAGCAGCAACTTCGCCCACAGCGGCGATCAAGGTCCCCGGGCGTGCGATCGATCCGGGAACCTTCACCGTCGTGCGGCTCTGGGCCGGGGCGGTCGTGTTGCTTGGAGTGGCTACCGCGCGGCGACCGCGGTCGCCGTGGACGGACGTGAGTGGCTCTTGGTCAGCAGCGCTGGCATTGTTCGCGTATGCGGCGGCGTTCTCGTTCGCCTACACTCGGTTATCCACGGGCACCGGGGCTCTACTGCTGTTTGGCAGCGTGCAATTGACGATGCTGGCCGGGGCGCGATGGCGGGGCGAGCGGTTTCGAGCGGCGGATGGGGCGGCGATCGGGTTGGCGGGCGCTGGTGTCGCCGTCTTGGTGGCGCCGGGAATTTCCGCGCCGCCGCTGGGCAGCGCGGCGTTGATGGTCGCGGCGGGCATCGCCTGGGGCGTGTACTCGTTGCTGGGGCGAAGCGCGGGTGGCGATCCGATCGCGGCTACCACGGGCAACTTCGCGCGAGCGGCCGTGCCCGCAGCCGCTCTGGCGGTGATCATCGGCGCCGTTTCGCGTGGCGGAGCACCGGTGATTGTCGAATGGCCGGCCTTGGCCGCGTTCCAGTGGCAAGCGGAGCCGCGCGGTTGGCTATGCGCGGTGGTTTCTGGCGGACTGACGTCGGGCTTAGGCTACGTTGTATGGTATGCCGCGCTGCGGCAACTGGCGGCGAAGACGGCTGCCCTGTTGCAATTGGCCGTGCCCTGGATCGCAGCGGCGGGCGGCGTGGCGTTGCTGGACGAGCGTCCCACGATCGCGATGTTCATCGCGGGGCCTTTGATCGCCGCCGGGGTTTGGTTCGCCGTTCGCCCGCCGGGGCCGGCAATGCGACCTGTCCAGGGCCGCTGAGGTAAGCAATCAGATCGCGGGTTTGTTCGAACGCCAATTTTTCCAGCAGTCCCTCGGGCATCAGCGATAACGGCGAGAGTGTGCGGCGGGCGATTTCCCCCCTGGGAATGACCACCTTTTCGTTGGCGGTTTGCAAGGTCAGCGCGGCGGTAGTTTCGCTGGCGGCGATTCCCGACAGCGTGCGGCCAGACTCGGTTTCGATCACCAGCATTTGAAAATCGCGCGACACGGCGGCGCTCGGGTCGACCAGGTTTTCCAACAAGTAATCGAGATTGAACCGCTGGGCGCCGGTGAGGTCGGGACCGACCGCTTGGCCCGCATCGAACAACCGATGGCAGCTCGCGCAGTGCGTTTGGAAGAGC
>JBIKVL010000111.1:0-8646 GCA_044356875.1 Pirellulaceae bacterium
CAACGCCAGGGCCACGCCGTCGGGAATCGTTTTGAGGTTGGGGAGCCGGCCCTCCCATTGCTCCCGCGAGAGTTCTGCCAATACCGCCGCCACTTCCGGTGAAAGCGAGGTCAAGCCGTCGAGCTGCACGGGGAGTTTTCCCCCAGCCTTCCGTGTCGCCAGCGCCTGGACTGCCACGGTGGAAATCGTGGTCACGCCGTTCAAATACAGGCGACCTCGCTTGTGGTTAGCGAGAGCCTTGGCGGCCTGGTCCGATAGAGAGGTCAGACCGTTCAACGATAGTTCGCCCTCGTGCGAGGCCAACGCCATCGCCGACTCGTCCGAGAGTTTCGTCAAACCGTTGAGATGGAGCACCCCCCTGTGCCGGGCGATTGTTTCGGCCGTTTCCTTGGATATTGACGTGAGCCCGTTGAGTGACAGCCAGCCGTCGAACCGAGCCAGCTCTTTGGCCGCCTCGGGTGTTAGCGTGGTCAACCGATCGAGTTGCAACCGCCCGCTCGTGTCCTGAGCCAATATTTTGGCCTGCTCGACGGACAGCGTCGTTCCCTCGTCCATCCGTTCAGCGTGCGCCAGCGTCCCGAGAAGCACGAGACAACAGAACGCCCAAGTCCCGACCTGCAGGAGATGGCGCCGGTGAAGGCCGTTGCAACGACCGTCTTGATTGCTGGTCATGGTTGATCCGTTTGTGGGTGACGTTTCGTCGTTGCGTCGCCGGGACATCCCGCGTGCCGGGGCTCCATCACGGGATGCAAAGGACCCGGAATCCACCCGTAGAGTAGCGTCCCGTGGAACCGACGATAAATCGATTGGCGCAACGGCAATCGAATCCCGTGAGATGCCAGGCGCCGCCGCGCATGACCGGGCGTCCCTCACCTTGCGGCACAGTCTGCAAGGCATTACGTGTTTTGGGGAGCGCCGAGTATTTGCCGTAGTAACCTTCGCAGAACTCCCACACATTGCCGTGCATGTCGTAGAGTCCGAACGGGTTCGGCTTGAACATTCCGACCGGTGCCGAGAATGGGTAGCTGTCCTCGCCCCGCAGCGTGACCGGGGCGAGTTTTTTCTCGCGAGCGCAAGCGTCGGCTATGTTCGCATAGTTCACGAGTTGCTCTTCGTCGTCGCCGAAGAAGAACCGTGATCGACTGCCCGCACGACAAGCGAATTCCCACTCCGCCTCGCCCGGCAGCCGCACTTCGCCGATCTTCACGCGGCCGTCGCCGATTTTCTGCAGCCATTCACAGAATCGGCGGGCATCATCAATGGCGATGTTGACGACCGGATGGTTGTCGGTTTGAAAGTCGAGACCCATGTCTCGCCAACTGAACCGCTTGTCCGCTCCGACGAACTTCTGTTCTTTCGCGTCCCACCCTTTGCCGCCGTCGGTGCGTTCCGCGATTGTTTGATAGCCGGTATCCTCGACGAAGCGGCGAAACTGGCCGCGGGTCACTTCGAATTGTCCCAGGTAGAAATCATCGGTAAGGGTGACCTCCTGTTCGTCTTCCATCGTGAGTTTTCCAGGCCCTTGACCATTGAAGTATTTCTTTGCCAATGCTTCCTGCTCCTGCTTCGAAGAACCGATGCGGAAGGTTTGACCTTTGCCCTTCACGTTAACCAGCTTCAATTCGACCCCTTTGCCAAGATCAAAGGCGAGATATTCGAATTCCTTGTCGAGTTTCGGATCGCGGGCTTTAACCAGGCGCGGCTTGGCTCCCTGCGGAGGCGCCGCGCCCGCGTCGGACTTCGTTCCTTCGGAAGACTCGGCCGCAAATCCCGCCGTGCGAATCTCGGCATCTTGGATGTCCGGCAGGCTGTTCGCCGGCTTGTCCAGGTAGAAGAACGCGGTGCTGCTCCAGTCGGACGGGCCGACGTCGAATCCCAGCCCGGTCAGGCGGTACGAAACGTTTTCGTGAAACCAGACGGCGTCTTTGACATGGTAACGGTACATCACGATGGACAGGCGCTCGCCGGCTTCGTGAACATAGGGGCGTCCCGCGTGACGATGCGCGTAGGGCGGATGCGACTCTTCCCGCGACCACCAACCGGAGAGCAGATAGTCGTCGATCGAATTGATTTTGAGCGTCGGGGCGTCGGTGTCCTTGATCTTGTCCGTGAAGATCAGGCTCCGCCTGTCATACCATGTCCAATTTTTTCCGGGCCGATCCTGGTGGACCGCCCAGTGAGTTCCCAGGTATCGTCCCTTGCCGGCGACTTCCGGCAGCACGACGATCGAATCCTGTTTGCCGACGTTGCTCTGCCGTCTCCAGTAGGCGTGCAGATACAACGCGTCTTCTCCCACCGGTTGGCGATCAACATGCACCAGATGGAAGAAATCGATCTTCCTGTCGGAGTCGTTCACCACTTCAATTCGAGCCGACTTGCGAAAGGGCATGGGAATCGAACAGTCAAAGACGCAGAATCGGTTCGAGGACGCGAAGAATTCGTTTTCGATCGCTTGAAGCTCGAGCGGCTGGCAGAAGAAATCCGACAGCGGAGCGGACACCGCGGGTTTTCCGCTGCCGTCCCAATAGATGTTGATGACCAGGAGGCGGCAAAGACGATTGTCGACGCCCAGCTGTTTGGAAGGGCCGAAGGTTGCCCAGAACCGGGTGATCACACCTGGATCGTTGAGATCCACGATGTCGGTCCTGCTTCCCGGAGCAAGAACCACGCCCGACCAGTCGACCTGAGTCTTCTGCCCGGAAGGCATCTGATAAATTGCCGCAGGACTTGGTGGTTCAGCCTGCGCGCATCGGCAAAGGCCCAGAAGACCAATCAGTCCTACGACGAAGCGAACATCGAATCGTTTCATGTTGTTAACAGATCAAAAACATTCACTACCAACGAGCCAGGGAACGGTCCCCTCGGCCTACAACGTCAAACCCGGAATCGGCTCGGCGGCGGTGGCGATCTGGAGCGCGTCCCGTGAGATACCTTGCTTGATTCGCAGTTGGCCGACATCGAACAGCATGTGAAAGATCGTGGCGAACAGGCGTTCGATGGTCATCGGCTCCGTCGCCGGCTGGCCCGCGTCGCGCGTCGATTGGCCGATCACTTGGCCCATCGGCAGGCCGCCGCCGGCGAGCAGCAACGGCGCGCTGTGGGGCCAGTGATTGCGTCCGCCGTCCGACTGAAGTTTTGGCGTCCGCCCCATCTCCCCCGTCGCGACCAGCAGCACCTTGTCGTCCAGCCCGCGCTCGCGCAGGTCGTCGAGAAAGACCGACACCGCGTGATCGAACACGGACCCCGAAAAATTCATACCTTCTTTCACGGCCGGATTATTGCCGTCGGCGTGGTGGTCCCAGGCAAAATTCGTCGTCACCGTGACGAACCCGCAACCCGCTTCCACGAGCCGACGGGCCAGCAGGAGTTCCTTGCCTAGCGTCTTGCCGTGGTCGACATAGCGGGGATAAAAGCCTTTTTGTTTTCCCTCTGGCCCCAGCCGGACCGATTCCGGATTGCAGAGACGGCTCGTGTCGTATCGATCGATCACCCGCTGGTCCTCTTGCGACAGATCAAACGCATATTCCACGCCGCCGAGAATCGTCTCGAAAGCTTGCCGCCGAAAGTCGTCGAACCCCGGGACCTGCAACTGCCGCTTCACGCCGTCGAGGGTGGCCAATAACTGCCGCCGGTCGTCCAGCCGTTCGCGGGGCAGCGTCAACCGCATGTCCTGCTGCATGGAGCCGTCGCTGCTGACGGTACCGGGGACCAGCGGCGCGTAGGCCGCGCCGAAGGGACCGGTACTGTCGAATCGGCCCCAGGGAGGCCCATTTTGATTTGGGCCTGCCGTCGGATCGACCGACCGCGGGAACAGCAGGACGTTGGTGGGCATGCCCGTGCCGGGCCGGTTCGCACCGGCGACACTGGCATAGACCGTACCGAGATTGGCATCGAGTGATTCCCTGCCGGCGAGTGGCCGGAGGTCGTGGTCGCTGCGGCCTCCGAACGTGAACGAGCGGACGATCGCCAGTCGCTTGGCTCGTTCCGCCAGCCGCGGAAACGTCCCGCCGAACGTCACGCCGGGAATCGTCGTTTGTACTTCCCCAGTGACGCTGCGGATTTCAGCCGGGGCCGACATTTTCGGATCGAACGTTTCGATCTGGCTGGGGCCGCCGTGCATAAACAGGAAGACGATTGCTTTGTCGCGGAGCACCTTCGCATTGGCCGCCCCCGCCGCCTTGGTCGCCAGCAACTGCGGCAAAGCGAGTCCGCCCAGGGATAGACTGCCGACTCGCAAAAAAGAACGGCGGGAGAAACCGCGACGATCATCGACCAAGGTCAACATGAGGACAAACTCCGGCAGGACGGTCCCCAGACCCGTCCGTGTTTGGTGATCTTTCCGACGGGCCTGGAGTCCCGTCCTAACCGTCCTACACCAGTTCCCGAATCGGCTCGCCAAACGGCAGGATGTTCTGCGGGCGGCCGGTGTAGTCGAGGATCGTCGCGTTCTGGTCGATACCCAGATGCTTGTACACGGTCGCCCATAGATCGTTGGGCGTCAGAGCGCGGCTATTGGGAAACGCACCGAGCTTGTCGGTAGAACCGATCACTTGACCATGCCGCATGCCGCCGCCGGAGACCAACACCGACATCGCATGCGGCCAGTGCTCGCGGCCGTAACGTTGCCCCTTCGCCCCGCCGCTGGCCTGGCTGATCTTTGGCGAACGACCGAATTCGCCGGTGACCACGAGCAGCACTTTTTTATCCAGCCCGCGCGCGTACAGATCTTCAACCAGCGCGGTCACAACCTGGTCATACATCGGCAATCGCCGCCGCATGTCGATGAAGTTGTCGTGGTTCGCCGCGTGCGTGTCCCAGTTGTAAAACGTGTTCGGCAGATTCGGATTCTCCAGCGCGCACGAGACGAAGCTGCACCCCGCTTCCACAAGCCGCCGCGACAGCAGCGCTCGCTGTCCCCAGGAGTTTCGCCCGTAGCGTTCGCGGAGCGCGTCCGGTTCCCGCGAAAGATCGAACGCCTCGCGAGTGCGCGGGCTGGTCATGATGCTGATCGCCTTTTGATGGAAGGTGTCCATCGCCGCCATCGTCCCGCTGGCGTCCACTTGCCGTCTTAGGCGATCGAAACCTTGTAACAACGCCATGCGGTCATCGAGCCGCCCTTCGACATTCTTGTGCAACGTGACGTTCTTCATCTCAAAGTTCGGCTGATTCGGATCGCCGCCGACGCCAAACGCGTTGTACTTCGGGCCGAGGTAGGCAGGTCCCTGCGCGTATATGTCAACGCCCTCCCGTCCACCCTCTGCGGCGATGACGCAGTTGGGAAGCCCGAGCTCGAAATGCTCGCGCATCCTGCCAACGATCGAAATCACCGACGGCGCGTCGTTAACAAACTCGGTCGGCGTGGCCGGAATCCGACCCGTCATGAACCGTTTGCTGCCGCCTCCGTGGTCGTTGAAGGTGTGAGCGATGCTGCGAATCACGGTGTACTTATCCGCACACTTCGCGTGCAGCGGCATGAGTTCGCATACGTTGAGCCCGGCGACGTTCGTTTCGATCGGCTGAAACGGCCCGCGATATTCTTCGGGCGCGTCGGGCTTCATGTCGTACATATCCATATGCGGCGGGCCACCCGCGAGCCAGACGAATAGCACCGACGTATCCGGCGGCGTGGTCACTTGACCGGCTTCGGCCCGCAACCTCATCACGTCCGCCAAACACAGCCCGCCAACGCCCAGCGTCCCCAATTGCAAAAACGACCGCCGCGAAACCGGCCCGTTACACAGATTCATATTCACGATTATTTCTCCGTTTGACGCCGAAATTCACACATAGCCACCACACTTCAATCTTGGTTCCACAACAAACCAGGACGTCCCACTTCCACAAAATTCTTGATCTCTTGCACCGATAAGGCGCGGCTCCAGATCGCCAATTCGTCGATTCGACCGCGAAATGCGCGATTCGCCACACACGCTTTCGCATCAGGTAGCCAATTCCCCAAGCGACAAGAACCTGGTCGAAGGATTTCATCTTTCCGCCACTGACGCTCGCGGGCCAGTACACCATTCACGTAGATTTGCTGAGAATGATTTTGCGTCGACATGACCGAAGTAACATGAGTCCATTTGCCGACTGGTACGGATTCTCCCATGACCTTGTCGTCAAAATGACCTTGGATGACCACTCCGCCGCGCGGCAATCCCTGACGCGTGAGTTGGAAGTGAAAGTCGCCGGGTTCGTAGCCGTCCGAATTGAGGATTGCATTCAGGCCGAAATCGAGCCGATCGACCTTAAGCCACACGGCGATCGTTAGCTCCTGATGTTCGCCGGGAATGTGCAACTGCACGAAGTCGGAATCCCGGTCAAAGAGCAACGCTGCCTTCCCGGGCCAACGTCCGGTTGTCCAGCGAGCTCCCTCGATGCGACCAACGGCTATTTGCGATTCGTTATGCGAATTGACCAACGCACTCTCGTCCGAAGTGCGGCGAAACGGAAAAAACGCCAACAGCCGCTCGTCCGCCCGAAGCTGGTGTTCGTATTGCTGCCAACGTTTAAATCCAATCGCCCCGGGAGTTGGAAACGCCTTCTCGTCAATTTCTGGCACGGTCTTGGCCGCGCCGTCTACAAAGCGCGACGACTCACCCTCCGTGACTTCGGACAACACCTGTCCTGTCCGAGGATCCGCGACGTTGACCTGCCCGTCGAATACATACAGATCGCTGGCGCCACTACGAGGATCGACGCGCAGGCCAAACTCGGTTCCTAGGTCCACGTAGTCTGCCGCGTCGGTTGCGATCGTAAAGCCCCGCGCGGTTGGCGGCGCCGTGACGCGCATGTTGCCGTAGACCAGCCGAGCATATTGAGCGTCGCGCACATTCAGTCGCGCTGGACTGGCGATGACAACATCCGCTCCCTGAGCGAATCGCAGATGTACAATTCCCTTGAGCAACTCGTACTCGCCCGGGCCAATGCGAACTCCATCCGGCGCTCGACCTTCTGCGAATTCCGCTTCCGCCTGATCTACCAGGAGTGCTGCTATTGAATCGGTCTTGGGAAGCGAGTTCGCAACTGCTGGCGGTTCCTGCTTTGCGACGATTTCGTTCGAAGCACGATCTACAGTCGTCCAAGGCCAGAAGACAGCAACCACACTAGCCACGATCGTCCCGGCCACGAACGCCAGCATCCAACCGATCGGCGATGCTGGAAGCGATACAGAAGGCGGCGACTTCAGCGAAGTTTCTCCCGCGATTTCCGGCGATAATGCAGCCGCGAAATCCCAATGCAACGCCGAATGCAAACTCATAAACTCCCGATACGCCCGCCGCGCGTGGGGATCGGAACGTAATAGCTCGCCCAGTTGTTGCCCGTCCGCTTCCGAAGCGATGCCATCCACGAGGCGATTGAACAGGGATTCGAGGTCCGCGTCGATCGAATTCATGAGAATGCCTCCTCGACGATTGTCTTCTGAATGCACTCGAACAACGCGTGATGGATGCGCCTAAGTCGGTCCGAAAGCGCCTTGGCAGTCACTCCGCCGGCCGCGGCTAGAGTATTTACCGATGCCTCCGGTTCGTAGCGCCGAGCGATCAGTTCGCGTTGCTCGGGTCCTAGCTTCTGCAGACATGACGCCAGCACGTTCCGCCGAGCCTCAAACGCCCGTTCATCGGCTACCGCCTCCTCCGCAAGCAGCTTGGCAAGATCGTCATCAAACACGAGCCGCTGTCGCTGTCGTTGGGGCTGTCGTTGGGGCTGCTTGAGCCACGCCAGCGTCTGCCATTGCGCAAAATGCATCGCCCATGGGAGAAACGGGCGCCTCGCGTCGAACTCCGCCGATTTCTCCCAAAGCACCCGGTTCGTTTGCTGTAAAACGTCATCCGCTTCCGCCGCATTCCAAACCATCGACAGGATAAATGCGTGCAACTGCCGCTGCACCCGGAGATCTGTGTCACAAAATCAGCGGATGGTGTCATGTGTCCTTGATCTCGCAAAGCGTTTTCTGGTAATGAGTTACCGCCACACCACCCAGTGACACGGCAGGTTAAAAACCGGGTTCGGACGCTTCCCTTACGCAGTTAGCCGAATTCCCAAAAATCCCGCGTTGAAAAGTCAGTTTTTTTCCCTTCGATGCATGGCGGCGAGGTTTTCCAATATTCGCCCGGCCGCTACTCGATTGGGCGATGACATTCCGAATCGACGATGATCGCCCCGTAACGGTGTCCCCGCCGCAATGCCCAGTCATCCACTCCGATCACGCGTGGCGATGCGACAGGGGCGGATGCCATTCGGCGAACTGATCGGAGGAGCGTGTCGGCACTCGCCGAGATGCCGAGTTGTGGCGCAAGCCGCCTGCCTGTCTCGCCACCCAATGCGATCCCTAAATGCGCCACAATCTTGCTCAGGCGACTGGTCCGGCATTGGAGGATCCGCGTTCGACGGTCAATCAACGACACCCGCTGACGAGTGTGGTCGTGATTGCCATCATGGCAATCTTGTCAGGCGCCGGTGGGCCGACGGCGATCGCGAAGTGGGCCAAGTTGAAGAATGAGTTTCCGCGCGGCCTTTTGGAGCTGCCGCATGGGGTTCCTTCGAAGGACGTGTTTCGTCGTGTGTTGATGGCGTTGAAGCCCGAGGCCTTTCAAGCCTGTTTCGCGAACTGGCTCGCGGCCCTGCGACAAACGGCGGTGGCCG
>JBIKVL010000112.1:0-8635 GCA_044356875.1 Pirellulaceae bacterium
GCGGCCTGCTGGCCGAATTCGAGCTATCGAGCACCGTGGAAATCAAATCCTGGGCATTGAGCTTCGGCGCCGCCGCCGAAGTCCTAGAACCCACCGAGCTACGCACCGAAATCGCGGATGATTTAATAACAATGATGAAAAAATATAATGCCGGATCCGCGCAACCTTCAACACCGGGTAAAGGCGAATCTATAAGCGGAGGAATTGGCGGCGGTATTAGCGGCGGAAAACAACCGGTTGCAAGGATGAAATCGCCGCCGCAGAAGGAGCGGTGAACATAAGGTATGGAACGAGTAATTCTGAATCAAAACCCGGATTGCGTAACCGGCTCGATCTGGTAATGTTTCCCCACGACATGGCGGAATGTAGGCATTCGTAAGAGCTAAAAGATGAGCAACGTCGAATCATACACACGCTGGTTTGCAGGGCTCACGGGCCATCCCCACGGCCCGCGACCCTGGCAAGCCGCCCTGGCGGAAGACGAAGTTTTCCGTAATCGGGTAATCCGTATTGGAACCGGTTTGGGAAAGACCGAAGGCGTCTTGGCGTCCTGGATCTGGCATCGGTTAGTGCGCAAGGACGACCGCTGGCCCCGACGCCTCGTGTGGTGCCTTCCCATGCGTGTATTGGTCGAGCAGACCGTCGGCGTCGCGGAACGCTTGTCGCGGGAAATCCCCGAGGAGCATCGACCGGCAGTGCATGTCGCCATGGGTGGCGAAGACGCGGGCGAATGGCATATCTATCCAGAGCGGCCGGCCGTCATCATCGGCACGCAGGACATGTTGCTTTCCCGCGCGCTCAACCGAGGCTTTGGCGGTTCTCGCGCCCGATGGCCGGTTGAGTATGGCTTGCTCAACCAGGACGCGCTCTGGGTGATGGACGAGGTCCAACTGATGGATGTTGGTTTGGCCACGTCAGCACAGCTCCAAGCCTTTCGCGGGCAGGATGAGCAGAAGGGACTACGTCCTGTCGCGACGTGGTGGATGAGCGCCACGTTGCAACCCGAGTGGTTGAAAAGCGTCGATACGGCCGAACAACATTCCTCCTGGATTCGAAACCCGTCGCACGTGCCGCCAACGCAACGGAGCGGCGGACTTTGGGATGTTAAAAAGTCGCTCGCCGTGGCGGAGATCGAGCGCGGTTCAACAAAAGCTTTCGCCGAAAGAATCCTTCGGGAACACGCCGAAACGCCGGAAGGCGACTATGGCCGCATCACGCTCGTAGTCTGCAACACGGTGCGGCGGGCGTGTGAAACGTTCGACGCTCTACGAATTTTGGGGCGCAAGGACGGGCTGCAGCTCGTTCACAGTCAATTCCGTCCGATGGAGCGGGAAGCATGGCGCGAGCGTTTTCTCAGCCGGGCGGCCTGCGCGGCGAGTGTCGATCGGATCATTGTCGCCACTCAGGTCGTTGAAGCGGGCGTGGACATCTCAGCGGGTTGTTTGATTTCGGAACTCGCACCATGGCCCAGCCTCGTGCAACGGTTCGGCCGCTGCGCTCGCTATGGCGGCGATGGGCGTGTCTTGGTCGTCAATCGCGGTTGCGATGAAAAATCCTCGCCGCCCTACGCATTCAACGAGCTCGAAAGCGCCTGGGAAACTCTGCAGCAGTTAACCGACGTGGGACTGGCGGCGCTCGAAAATCATGAGGAGTCGCTGAGTGACGCGAGTCGGTCGCGGCTCTTTCCTTACGCTCCAGCGCAGTTGCTGCTGCGCCGGGAATACGACGAGCTATTCGATACGACACCCGATTTGACGGGTGCTGATATCGATATTAGCCGCTTTATCCGCACCGGGGACGAACGCGATCTTCAAGTCTTCTGGATCCATCTGGCCCCCGACGCCACACCGCCTCCGAACCGGCAGCCAGATCGTCGCGAACTGTGTGCGGTGCCGTTCCTTCAGGCCAGAAACTGGCTCTGCGGCGAGGAAACTTCGACGAACCGTAAGCCGAAGTTGCGCGCGGGCATGCGGGCATGGGTGTGGGACTGGTTGGACGGCGATTGGGTTGTGGCCAATCGCGCGAGCCTTGTCCCGGGGCGGATCGTTTGCGTGGCCGCCGAGTCCGGAGGCTATCGAACGGAGCGAGGATTCGATCCGAGTGCGCCGGGACCGGTTGCAGTGTTGCCAAGCAGCGAAGGCCCGTCCGCCGCCGAGGCGCTGTCGCGATCCGACCGGCAGCAGGATGGGGAATCGCTGAGCGTCAATGGTTGGAAAACGATTGCTTGCCACAGCATGGAAGTCGCGACGCTGGTCGAGGAACTCGCGGTCGCCATCGGTCTCCCGGAACCGCTTCGGCGTGTGCTCTGTCTGGCTGCTCAATGGCATGACGTCGGAAAGTCACATCCCGCGTTCCAGGGAAAACTGCGGGAGACGATGTCCTGCCGACGCCCCGATCGAAATGACTTGGCGAAAGGGCCGGACGAGGCATGGCTAAAGCCGGCAGGGCTCTACCGGTTCCGCGGTGGCAGCGAGGAACGTCCCGCATTCCGGCATGAACTGGCAAGCGCATTGGCGTTGTTTTCGGTCCTTCGGCAATTCGCGCCGTCACATCCGGCATTGCTTGGACCTTGGAGGGAAGTTTTGATCGCCCTGGGGCACATTGAAGACCAAACCGACCTGCCGAACCCACCAGCTGTCCTCCGGCCAATCCTCGAATGCTCTGCGGAGTCGTTTGATCTTCTGGTCTACCTCGTTGCGAGCCATCATGGAAAGGTTCGGGTTGCCTTGCATGCCGCACCAAAGGACCAGGACTACCAAGATCGCGATGGCCATGGCTTGCCGATTCGCGGGGTACGCGATGCGGATACGTTGCCTGCCATCCCGCTGACACCTGGTGGCGAGTCGCTTCCAGAACTCAAGCTCACGCTGGCGCCGGCCGCCCTCGGCCTGTCATTCCAGACCGGTGTGAGTTGGCGGGAACGGTCCACTGGGCTCGTCGATCGCCTCGGTCCCGCATCCCTCGCGTTTCTTGAATCCATCCTCCGCGCCGCCGACGTCCGCGCATCGCGGCTGACAACCGCCGATCCAGAGCTCACCGTTTAGGTGATAACGGAGTGTTTCCATGACGCTGATAATTCATCATTTGACAGGTTGTTCGCCCATGCCGTTGGCGAACTATTTGAAAGCGCTCGGTATCCTCCGGCTGGTCGCCGAACAAGCCGACCCGAACGCCCGTGGCTGGTGGCAGGACGAGCATTTCTGTTTGCTCACCAAACTAACGCGGGAAGAACTGGAAACATTTTTCCTGCGACAATACGAACCCACGCCATTGCTATCGCCTTGGAACAAAGGCTGTGGTTTTTTCAAAACCAATGACCCAGGATTAGCGCCACTTGAGGCGTCTCGAGCAAGCAGGTTTGAAAAATTCCGGAAGGGCGTTGTCGCCTCTCGCCATTTACTCGATTTGGTAGCCGAGGCGGATGCGGTTATTCGTGCGATAAAGTCTAGAACAAAGACCAATAAATCGTTCCAAACGGAAACACAACGCGCTTTGCTTGTGAGATCGTCCACATTCGTGTCATTTGTGGATCAATTAAGGCAGCAAGCCAGTCAGCCCGAACTCTCCGACACGGAGCGCAACTCGCTCCTCTCTGAGTTGAAAACTGTAGAATCATTGGTGTCGATAGCAGCCAAGCCTCCGACGAAGTCCGAGGCTGACCGTTTAAAAGAAAGCTCCGCATATAAAAGATTGAAAGCCGTAGCAGATCGGCGTTTCAGCACTCTGAAAGCAACGCTGATTCCCGATTGCCGCCGCATGTGGCGTGGAGCCCATGCGGAATGGTTATCGGCGGCTGTAGTGCTTGACGAGGCTGGTATTCCGCAATGGCCATCGCTTTTGGGGACCGGTGGTAACGACGGGAATCTTGACTTTACGAACAATGCGATGCAGCGGCTTGTCGAGATCTTCGAAGTGGACGGCGATCTCGGATCCCCACGCGCGAACGCGGCTCAATTGCTTGCGAACTCGCTGTGGTCTGAAGCGGCCAATCAGTTGACACCTACGGCGATCGGCCAGTTCCAACCAGGCGCGGCGGGCGGTGCCAACAGCACCACGGGTGCCGACGGTGACAGCCTCGTCAATCCATGGGATTTCCTGCTCATGATGGAAGGGGCTGTCCTCTTCAGCGCCCAGGCGACGCGTCGTCTCGATCCGAATGCCATAACTCGGGCGAGTGCTCCGTTCGCGGTTCGCCCGCTCGCTGCGGGGCATGCCTCGCCCGGAAACGAAAAGGCGCAGCGTGGTGAGCAATGGATGCCGCTTTGGTCGCAACCAGTACTGCTACGCGAGGTGACGGCTTTGCTGGGAGAGGCTCGGGTTCAATTGGATCGCCAAACCGCCAATCGCCCCGTCGATGTCGTGCGCGCTATCAGCCGACTGGGTGTTTCCCGGGGAATCGAGGCCTTCACGCGTTACGGCTATCTGGAACGCAACGGACAATCCACGCTGGCGGTTCCACTTGGACGCATCCACGTCAGGCAAAATCCTCGCAGCCACTTAATCGATGACCTGGCGCCGTGGATGGATCGACTCCAACGACTCGCACGCGACAAGAACGCGTCCTCCCGGCTCATACACGCCGAACGCCGTCTGTCCAACGCCGTCCTCGCGGCCCTCCAGCACGATCCGACCCCCGAGCGATGGCAGGCGATTTTGCTTGCCGCCGTTGATGTGGAATCTCTACAGGCGACCGGATCCGCCATCGAAGCCGGGCCGATCCCACCGCTCAGACCGGAGTGGGTACAGGCGGTCGACGATGGCTCGCCGGCTGTGCGTTTGGCACTGGCCTTGGGCAGCGCGGCCGAAGGTTACGCCGGCGGACGGCGCCCGTTGAATCCTGTGCGACATCATTGGTTGCCGCTCGAACCCGGCGCTCGCCGGTTCAAAACAGCGGACAAACGACTCGCTCGCGATTCCCGCGTGGTCGCGTTCGGTCGCGACCCTTGGGCCGACTTCGTCTCGATCGTCGATCGCCGATTGATCGAGGCGGAAAAGCAAGCGCAACGTCGTCTGCCAATCGTTGCAGCGCCGGGATGCCAAGCTACCTTGAGCGATCTTGAGGCGTTTCTGTCGGCCAGTGTCGATGTGAGCCAAGTTTGCGGCCTATCCCGGGCCTTCATGGCCCTCAAATGGGATTTGTGGCAACCCGCATTTCGGCCCTATCCACCCCAACGCTCTGAACGCGGCCGAACACCCGATGACACATGGCTTGCGCTGCGACTCGCTTGTTTACCTTGGCCGCTCGAAGATGGTCGCACTATCCCGACGGAACCAAGCATCGTTCGCCGGCTTATGGCCGGGGATTCCCCCGGAGCGACCCAGGTCGCGATCGCCCGTCTGCGTTCCGTTGGTATCCGTCCACCGTTGCAAATCGGCACAGCGGATCCCGCAACATCGCTGCGATGGGCGGCTGGAATCGTTTTTCCGATTGATCGCCGTACGGCTCAAAACGCGTTGGCGCTTCTTGACCCCAGTATGAAAGGTTTGCACCATGCCTGATCTTGCGTCACTCAAGTCAACCAGCCGTTTATTGCTCTCCGTGCCGCTGCGGCCCGTTCAGGGCGATCGGTTCCAACCCACGGGCTTTCCCGGTCTTGGAGCGGCGACCTATCAAGCCCGCGATGGGCAAAAATTGCTGGTCGAAAGTTCGCAAAGCATGGCGAATCGGCTGGAAAACGCCTGCTGGGATAGCGTCAGCAACGCCCCGATGTCGGCGCTCGCCGGTATCAGCCACGTGACTGTCATGCGAAAGGGCGCCTTTCTCACGGACTCCATGCTCGAGGCCCATCGCATCAACAGCCCCTACCTTCTAGAGGGAAAAAAAGATCGCACGTTTTTTAATCTGCTCAAAGCGGAACTCGGCGGATTGGAGGAAGGCCCCATCGATCGCAAAAAGCTGGCGTCCGTTCTGTTGAAGTTCGACGTCGGCAGTCTCATTCACGGCGTGTTCTTGGCGAAGAAGGACCTCGCGGGCGGGCGGCTGCGGGTCGCCCGGGCATTGTCGGCCTTCATCGAAGCCGCTGGAGTCCGAGTCGCGGCGTCGGGAGGCGTCAAGAACGACCACGTCAATCCGTCCGGCGATACCAAATCTGGCTTCGGCAACGTTCCATTCGCTCGCGATGAATTCGTGGCGGACGAAATCGTCCTCCATGTGAATCTCGACCTGGCCCAGATTCGCGGCTACGGTCTCGGCGAACACGCGGAAAAGCTGCTCACTCTGCTGGCGTTGTATCGAGTCCGGCGCTTGCTGGATGGCGACCTACGGCTGCGAACCGCCTGCGATCTGGAACCGGTTGACCGGGAAGCAATCATCGCCGCGCGTCCCGCCGGTTTTGTGCTGCCATCGCTCGTTGATCTTGAGGCGGAATTGCGACCCGCGATCACCGCTTGTTCCGGGTCGATGACGCATACGACCGCCGTCTTCGAAGACGCCTTGATAAAGGCCAAGGATGAACAGTCCGACACCGCTAAAGACGGTGACGCCAAAGACGGTGACGCCAACGACGACGACGCCGACACCGATGACGACGCCGAGGGTTAGGAGCCGAGCATGCCCATTCTACGTCTGCGATTCCCAGGCGGTCGCTACCACGCGACGCCGTGGGGACATCACGTTAACGAAGGTCAAATCGAGTGGCCGCCAAGTCCCTGGCGATTGCTGCGAGCATTGATCGCGGTTGGGTTCAATACCCAGCAATGGAGCGAAATCCCGCCCATCGGCCGCGATCTCGTCGAGAAACTCGCGCGCACGCTCCCCTCCTACCGGCTTCCGTCGGCCACCGCGGCGCATAGTCGACATTATATGCCGCTCGCAGTCTTGGATAAGGGACGTGAAAAGACAACGCTGGTTTTCGATACCTGGGCCGATGTCGGCGACGGATGCCTCGATGTCGAATGGAACTGCGTGCTGACCGACCCCGAGTCGGAACTGCTTTCACGGTTGGCCTCGTCCCTCAGCTACCTTGGTCGCAGTGAAAGCTGGGTCGAGGGTGAAATCGTCTCAGCCGCCGATCGCTCGACGCATGGTGGCGATGGCTTCAACGCCGTGCCGCATTCGCCGACAACACGCCTCGGACCGGGCTGGGAGCAGATTAGCCTCATGGCTCCCATGCCTGCCGAGGAATTCCAGGCATGGCGCCACGACGCGGTCCAAAAAGTCCTTTCCACACTAGCCACGCCCCAAGGCAAAAAGAAACCCACGGCAAGTATGCTCAAAGAGCGAGCGAAAGCCGAAGCGCCGTATCCAGTCGACCTTGAGGATTGCCTCACCAAAGATACGGCTTGGTGGAAGAAGCATCGATGGAGTCAGCCGCCTGGATCGCAACGCGTCATCTATTGGCGTCGCAGCGATGTTTTAGGGGTGGGAACACCCCAGCGGCCGACGCAGCGAACGCCGCTACCCGTTACCGCCATGTTGCTTTCGGTCACCACCCCAAGCGGACGCCGCTCCGCGCTGCCGCTCGTGACCCGCACCCTGCCGCAGGCCGAATTGCTCCACCGAGCCCTCGTCGGCCGCGCTGGCCGCGGTGGTCGCGTCCAATGCCCCGAATTGACCGGCCGCGATGAGCATGGCGAACCGCTGCGCAACGGCCACCAACATGCCCACATCCTGCCGTTCAACCTGCGAGATGACGCCAGCGGCACCCCGCGCTTGGACCATATCTTGATTTACGCGCCGATGGGACTTGGCGGATTGGCTCAGCACGCGATTCGCACTGTCCGCGAAACCTGGTCGAAAAATGGCGTGGACTTGCAAGTCGCACTCGCGGGAAGTGGCGACTTGGACATGCTTCGTTCGTTGCCCGCCCCATTCGATCGTCGCATAGAGAAGATGCTCGGTCCCCGCGAAGGCGCGCGGATCTGGCAAAGCGCCACGCCGTTTATTCCGCCACGATTCCTCAAGCCGCGTGGCTCCAACTCGTTGCTCGGACAAGTCAACGCCGAGTTGGCTTCGCGCGGTCTCCCGCCTGCGGAAAACTTGGAGATTCTCCCCACCGAGTCGATGGGGATGCGTCACTTTGTCCATGAGCGTCAACGCGGGGGCTCATCTCCACCCACGCAAACGGTGTTCGCGTTGCGAATTACACTCGCTCAAGCTGCGAAGGGACCGCTATGTCTCGGTTACGCCAGCCATTTTGGTTTGGGACGCTTTGAGTCCATCGAATGACGTGTTCCGTTGAGTGTGATCTTTGACAAAACGATTCTGGGAAGAGGGCCCGGCTGGCCATTTCGCAGGTGGACCTACTATTTCAATCCGCGCTACGATCGTGAGAAGCAATTGAATGCTCACGTGCATGACGCATCGTGCGCGGCCAGCCGTGAAACGACCATGGTCACCGAGAAAACGCGAGTGACCTTCTCTAGGGCCTCGCCGAAGTTCGGCCAGTACCCAAGTCGCGTTTTCTTTCTCCTGACTCTTCGTGTCTCTGTGACTCCGTGAGATAATCTTTCGGAACACGAGCGCGATTTACCGAGCGTTGTGACACTAAGCCCGCCGCGTCCGCTGGGCCCTCTTCTTTGGCTTGCTTTCGCCGAAACGCTAATTACACTGGCGTTTGCATCTTTACCAGCGGCGTGGAAACGCCGCTTCTTTCGTCATGGATGTCCCAAACGCCCAGTGCGATGAGGTTCCGCC
>JBIKVL010000113.1:0-8618 GCA_044356875.1 Pirellulaceae bacterium
CGATCTGGAGCAGATGTTGCCGGATTTGATTCGTCGGGGCCGCGACCCCATCGTTGGTATCACGGTAAGCAAAGCGACGATCACCCTGCGGATCACCACGGCCGCCCAATCCGACTTGGCGTGCCGGGAGAAAATGGCTCCCACCATCGCCACCATCCACGAGTGCCTTGGGGAACTGGTGTTCGGCGAGGAAGACGACGAGCTGCAACACGTGGTCTGCCGGCAATTGGCGGCGGCCGAAACCACCGTCGCCACTCGGGAAGCCGGAACTCGGGGGTTGCTGGCGTGGCTAATTGGCGAAGCGTCGGCCGAATGGATGGCGCCGCATGGTCAGACGGCGCTAGACGCCGCTGGCGGCGCTGCGTCTGCTTTCCGACCGTTCGCGGGAGGCGTCGTGGTGTCGGATACGGCGGCGGGACACGCCGTCGATGTGGGCGAATGGGCCGAGGAAACTCGAAGGCAATTCAGGGCCGATTTCGGTTTGGCGGTCGGTCCGATCGGCGTGGACGATGTCGACATCGCGGTCGCGTCCGTGGCGGGTGTCGAGCGGGTGCGGTTCGCCCGGGCGGGCCATCCCGACATCGTGCTGCCGCGAACCGCGAAACAAGCTTTGAATGCACTTCGGCTGGCGTTGCGCCGCCGGGGCGAGAAAGCGAATCGGTAACGTAAAAAAGGGCCGGGATCCAATCAAATCAGATCCCGGCCCCAAGGGCGCTCGCCACTTCCACGACCGCCGCAAGGCGCTTCCGCGCGTCGAACAGTCGGCGTTTGATCGTGCCCACGGGCGCGTCAAACGTCTCCGACATTTCCGTAAGCGTTTGGCCTTGGACGTAAAACGCCTCCAGCGTTCGCCGATCTAGGTCTTTGAGCTGCTTGAGTCCCGCGCGGACCTGCTGGTGGGACTCCGTCGCCAGGATGTTCTCCAGCGGCGAAACATGTTCCCGGCCCTCGATGTCCAACACTTCGCTGCTGGAAGTGGCAATCGGGCGGCGCCGAGCATAACGATTGACACCTAACCGGGTCGCGATGGTTCGCAGCCAACCACCAAAGGCGGCTGGATCCCGCAGCGAGCGGACCTTGCGCATCGCCTGTAGGAACACATCCTGGCATAGCTCTTGGGCTTCCGCGTCGTGGCTCGTTCGACGACGGCAGAACGCCAGCAACTGGCCGTGGAAATGCTGGTACAGTTGGCCAAACGCCTCGCGATCGCCAGACTGGGCGGCGACGACAAGCTGAGCCGTGTTGAAGCGGGGAAACAGCGGAGTGCGGGACATGAGGGTTTCTTTCGTGATCGAGGTGTCGTGGGCTGCCGGTCCTCGCCAATAAAACGCTGGCCAGACCGATATCTTGCGCGTCAAACTTCTTTTTTCCGGGAATATTGCCGTTCGCGGTCTCCCTGGAGAGTTCATCTCCCGAGGAGTGGCGAAGCGGACACGCGAACGGTCAAAAGCCGCGACTTTTTTCGTCATGCATTCGAGCGACCGAAGTGGACGTCGAAGGCGGACGAACTCAAACAACTGGCTTTTGCGAACGCTCCAACGCGAACGGCGGGGAACATGCCGACTGGCGCTGCTGGTTGGGAAGGCCCACGCTTCGGAAGCGCGACGGGGGATCCCAACGGACACAGCCGCCAACTAACACGGCTCCGCCGAGCACTGGCTATCCGTGGAAACCGCGGCTGCACGACGCCCTGCTAAAGGCGTGCAAAAGCCCTGGGTTTCCGCGGAAGCAAGCCGTTTTTCGCGTGTTTCTCCCGCATTGTCCCGATGGCCAATACCTTCCAGTTGTCTGGGGTAACCATCGCGAACCATGCGGTTGCGAAGACTTGAGAGCCGCGGTCCTGGGAGATGCTGTCCGGGAGGGTGCGGTATCACTCGAGCACTTCGCAGCGTCCACCGAGTTGCCTACGGCGATGACATGGATTGCGATAGCGTTGGCGAGTTTTGACACGGCACACCCCCTGCGCGGCTTGACGCAGAATGAGAGAACCCAATCGATCACGAGTCCTTCCCGACCGGGCAGGACCCTGCGGCAGTCACATTGGCGACCACCGATGCGAGCAACTCGACGACTTACCCACCCCTTATGGGTACTAGCTGCCGCCGATGCCGCTCGCGTTATGGTAGGTTAGACGCAGCAACGGTGCAAAAGGTTCGCGGAGCTTCCAAATAATTTTGGAAGAACTTTTGGGGACGTCTGTTTCCCCCGACGCCCGCGGCGTTCCAAAAGCGCGACTGGATTTCCTTAACGTCCAGAAGGATATAGATTTGGGAACGGAAACCGACGCACGGGAGAGGGCGGCCTTGGTGACTTCCGACACCGTGAAAACCGCCGCTCGAAAACTGGGGTTTTCGCTCGTGGGCATATGTCAAGCCGCGTCGGCTCCTGGTTTCGATTGCCTTGCGGACTGGCTCGCGGCGGGCTTCGGCGGCGAAATGTCCTATCTTTCGAACCGCTACGAGGCCTACGCGCATCCCCGTTTCGTGCTCGATGGCGTCCGCAGCGTCGTGATGCTCGGTTGGGAATACCGCATGCGTGAGCCGGTGTTGCCTGGTCCGGGCCAGGGGCGCGTGTCGCGATATGCTTGGAGCGACGTGGATTACCACGAACTTATTCGGGAGCGGCTCAATCGTTTGTCGGCGGACCTCGCGACGCTTGCCCCCGGTTGTCGCGTGCGGGGAGTCGTGGATACGGCCCCTCTGCTTGAACGGGAATTCGCGCAACTCGCGGGACTGGGCTGGGTCGGCAAGAACACGCTGCTGATCCATCGCGAAATCGGCAGCTGGTTCTTCCTCGCCGCGTTGCTGACCGACATTCCGCTTTCCCCGGACGTGCCTTGGGAGTCCGATCACTGCGGCAGTTGCCGAGCCTGTCTGGATGCCTGCCCGACGCAGGCGTTCCCAGCCCCCTATGTGCTCGATGCGTCGCGCTGCGTCAGTTATCTCACGATCGAGCTTCGCGAGCCGGTGCCGCCGGCGCTACGCGCGGGTCTGGGGAATTGGTTGTACGGCTGCGATATTTGCCAGGAAGTTTGCCCGTGGAATCGGCAGGCGAGTCGGCTTCGGCCTGACGATCAGATCGAGGACCGCGAAACATCGGACATGGCGAGCCGCGCCGCGTCCACCGCGTCGTCGTCGGCCGAGACCCCGGAAACGCTCCCGCTCGTCGCGCCGTGGGCCGAATTCCGTCCGCGTGCGGACACGAACCCGATCGACTTGATCGCCTTGTTCGCCGCTGATGAGTCCGCGTTTCGCACTCGGTTTCGGCACACGCCATTGTGGCGGGCGAAACGCCGCGGATTGCTGCGAAACGCGGCCTACGTGCTGGGGAACCAGCGCGTCCCGCAGGCGCTTCCGGCCCTGCTCCGAGGGCTCGACGATGCCGAACCGTTGGTGCGCGGCGCTTGTGCGTGGGCGCTGGGGCAACTCGGCGATCCGCGCCAGCCACTCGACGGCGACGGGCAACCGGCGAGCCTCGGCGAACACTTGGCGGCGCGGCTGAACCGCGAGCGGGACCCGACGGTGCGGGCAGAACTGCTGGCGGCGCTGCGGCAGTGGGGAACCGGCTAGCCACGTGTTACGAATCCGACATTCCAACCCAGGATTCGCCTGACCGGGGTTACGTTGATAAATTGACTTAGGGAAGGGTGGCTTGCCGTCACCCGCCGTTGTGGAGGACGCGTTCGATGTTGTTGCTGGTGGTCGAAGACGAGCTGGGGTTGGGGAAATCGCTGTCGCAGGGATTAACCGAGGCTGGCCACGACTGCACTTGGGTCCGGAGTGGCGCCGAGGGGCTGCGACTGGCGTCGGCCCGCCCCTTTGACGTGGTCTTGCTGGACCTGATGTTGCCCGACCTGCCCGGTTTGGAAGTGGTCCGCGGCCTTCGTTCTGCCGGCTCGAGAACCGCGGTGATCGTTTTGACGGCGTTGGGGGCCGTCGAGGACCGGGTGGCTGGGCTCGAGGCCGGCGCCGACGATTACATGGTGAAGCCGTTCGCCTTCGCGGAGCTTTTGGCACGTTTGACGGCAGTCGGTAGGCGGGCATTGAAACGGCCCTCGTCCGATGTCACGGTGGGCCCCTTGCGACTCGATTTGACCAACCGCCGCGTCACTCGCGAGGACCGCGACATCGATCTAACGCCCACCGAATTCAGCTTGCTGGAATTCCTCATGCGTTATGCCGGCCAAGTCGTAACGCGAAAGATGCTCTGCGAACATCTCTGGGACGCCGATTGGGAAGGCGTCACCAACGTGATCGAGGTTCACATCAATCGTTTGCGAAGCAAGGTGGACAAGGGGTTCGCCGAGCCGTTGATTCAGACCGTGCGGGGGCGAGGCTATGCCCTCCGGACTGGTTAGGCACACAGCCGGATCGTTCCGCCTGCGTCTCATGGCGTGGAACGCGATCGGGGTGGCGGTGGTCGGTTTGGCGACAACGGTCACCATGCGTTTCTTGCTCTCGGCGGCCCTCTTGGCCGACCTAGACGCCGTCCTCAAGCAAGACGCCCAGGAAATCCTGCTCGACATGCAGGCCAAGTATCCCCACGATTCCAAGTCGTTCTTCGACGACATCGAACGCAAGGCCCAGGCCCATGAACTGTTCGGTTGGTACTTGCGGCTGATCGACAACGATGGACGGCAAATCTGGGCCAATCCTGACGCCCCGCCCCAGACGCCCTGGATCGCCAACGAGGTCGGCATGCGGGTGGCGGACAAGAACGGATACCGCTTGGTCCAGTTTTCGTTCCGCCGAAGCGAGTCGGATCCGATGGTGACGGTCCGAATTGGGTCGTCGCTGGCGCCCATGCGGCGCGCGGTTTCGCGCTTCGACCGCATGGCGCTGTTGATTTCGCTCGGAGTGCTCGCCGTGTCCCCAGCGGTCGGCTACTGGCTGGGCAGTTCCATGATCCGGCCGCTCACCGACCTCACGCGCCGCGCGGACGAGCTGCAGCCGAACCGGTTGGAAACCCCGCTGCCGGTCCGCGGGGTTGGCGACGAACTGGACCAATTGTCGCAAACCATCAATCGATTGCTGGAACGGCTGGCGCGCTACGTCGGCGAGCGTCAGGACTACTTGTCGAACGCCGCCCATGAATTGCGGACGCCGCTGGCCGCGCTGCGCAGCGCCATCGAAGTGACCCTTGACCGCGACCGCACCGCCACGGAATACCAGGAAGTGCTCGTGCGATTGATGGAGGAATGCGAGTCGCTGGAGTCGCTTGTTCGCCAATTGCTGCTGCTCGCCGAATCCGAATCGCCACGGCAGCGGGTCACTCGGGAAACTTTGGATTGGTGCGGCGTGGCGCGGACGGCGGCGGCGATGTTCGACGCGGCGGCCGAAGTGAAAGGGATCCGACTGGAAACCCAAATCGCCACGCGGCTGCTGGTCCAGGCCAATTCCCACCATCTCCGTCAAGTCGTCAACAACCTGCTCGACAACGCGCTCAAGTACACGCCCGCCGGCGGTGTGGTCCGCCTGACGTTGCGGCCGGTCGAACCGTCCGAGACTTCTCATGGCGATTCGCGGGACGGCGGCTCGGCGCCCTCCCACGCCGGACGTGGCCGCGCCGCCAAGCTGGAAGGAAGCGCGGTAGTGGCCGACGCCATCCACAAGCAGAATTGCGAGTGGGGAGAACTGGTGGTCGAAGATACGGGTATTGGCATCGACAGCGCGGATGTGCCCCGGGTCTTCGAGCGGTTTTTCCGCGCGGATCGGGCGCGGCAGAAGGAATCGGGACCGGGTGGATCGGGGTTGGGGTTGAGCATCTGCCAAGCCATCGTGCTCGCGCACGGTGGCTCGATTGAACTGCGGAGCCGGCTTGGGCAGGGAACAACGGTCACCGTCCGTTTGCCGCTCAGCGTGTCTTGACCCGTCTGGCCGGCGAGCCTAAACTGCCAAGGCATTGAGGTTTGCGTTCGTCTAAATGATTTGCGCGATTCCCGCGGCCGGTGCCCGCCACGCCCCGGTTACCGGCTTTCTGTTCCCGGCTTTTGCGAGAAAGGTCGCCCACCGTGAAGCGGGCGCTCATCAGCGATATCCACGGCAACTACGAGGCTTTAAAAGCCGTCCTCGCGGACATCCGTTCCCAGGGGGCCACGGATATTTATTGCCTCGGCGACATGGTGGGCTACGGTCCCAACCCCTGCGAATGCGTGGATGAGGTGCGAACGCGCTGCAAAGTGGCGATTTGCGGCAACCATGACCATGCGGCGCTGTGGGATCCAAGCGGATTCAATCCGGTCGCGTTGCGAGCCATTTACTGGACCCGCGAACAACTGGACAACCGCGGATCCCGCAGCGCTATCAATGATCGCTGGGATTGGCTCACCAATCTTCCGCGATCGCGCCAAGAACCGAATCTGCTCTTTGTCCACGGATCCGCTCGCGATCCCCTCAATGAGTACGTTTTTCCCGAAGACATTTACAAACCGGACAAGCTCGATTTGCTCTTCGCTCGCGTCGAAAAATACTGCTTTCAAGGCCACACTCACCTCCCCGGCGTGTTCACGACTGGAAAGTCGTTTATCCGCCCGAATGAATGCGACTACGAGTACCCGCTGGGGCAGGAAAAGCTGATCGTCAATGTCGGGTCGGTAGGCCAACCGCGGGACGACGACCCACGCGCCTGCTACGTGTTGTTGACCGATGAAAAAATCGTCTTTCGACGGGTTGCCTACGACGTGAACGTCACCGCCAACCGAATCTACAACATCGCCGAATTGGACAACGTCCTTGGAGACCGCTTGAAAACGGGACGTTGATGCGAGCCTGAGCGGGTTGTTTTCGCCCCTCCGCCTTTCTGCATCGCCGCCTTTCTGCCCCGCCGCCTTTCTGCCCCGCCGCCTTTCTGCATCGCCGCCTATCCGGTACTCAGCTTTTCTGCACCGCCATCTGTTTGCTCCGCCCACCTGACTCCGCTGCCGCCTCTCTGCCCCGCCGCTTCGCCGCCTCGCTGCACATCCGCCTTCCCGTCCAGCCTCCTAGCCGCTTGTTCGACACCGCTTCCATGCGTTTCGCCATCCTCAGCGATATCCACGGCAACTGGGAAGCACTCCGCGCTGTGGCCGGGGACATCGCCCGCTCGAATGTCGATGAAATCCTCTGCCTCGGCGACTCGATCGGTTACGGCCCAGACCCTGGCCGATGCTTGGATTGGGTCCGCGAACACTGCGTCTCCCTCTTGGGAAACGCCGAGGAAGCCGCGCTCTTCGATCCTGCCACAGGGGGCGAGGCGGCTTCGGCGATGATGCAATGGACCCGCGCGATGCTCGGGATCTCGTCGGCGATTTCCGCTGGCGACGACCGCCGCCCGGCTCTGGCCGATGAAAATGTCGGACGCGACCGCCTTCGATACCTGGAAGAACTGCCGCGAGTGGCCTGGCGAGCGGAGGCGTTATTGGTGCACGCATCGCCTCGGAATCCGCTGCACGAGTACTTGCTGCCGGGGTGCGTGGACACCGCTCCCGGTTTCGAATCGCTCTTCCGCCTCTTTCCGCGTTGGGCTTTCGTCGGCCACACCCACGTTGCGGGTGTTTTCACCGACGAACGCCGCTTCATGTCCGCCTCGGCCGTGCCCGAATTCACGCTGGCCGGCCGCCAAGCCTTGGTGAATGTCGGTTCCGTGGGCCAACCGCGTGACGGCGATCGGCGGGCCAGTTATGTTCTTTGGGAGGGTGACCGAGTGGTCTTTCGTCGTCTTGAGTACGACATGCCCACGTTCCTCGCCAAGACCCGCCTGCATCCGGAATTGGCCAGTCCGCAAAGCGAGCAGTGGTTTCGGGCCGCCACTTGACCCCTGTCCGCAGCGGGCCGTATCCTGCGGGCTTTTCATGGGAACCTCCCATCGCCCGCGGAGGGCGCTAGTCGTGAAACGGGCGATCATCAGCGATATTCATGGCAACCTGGAAGCGCTCCAGGCGGTGCTGGCAGATGTCCGCGCTCAAAACATCGACCAGATCGTCTGCCTCGGGGACGTCATCGGTTACGGCCCCAATCCGCTCGAATGCCTCGATCTGGCCATGGAATTCCAGGTTTGCGTCGCTGGCAACCATGATGAAGCGGCATGGCTCAGCCCCGACGGTTTCAGCAGCGCCGCCGAACGGGCCGTTTTCTGGACCCGCACTCAACTGGAACGGGGCGGTCCGCCCGAACTGTCCGCCCGGCGGTTACGCTTCCTCTCGAAGCTCAAGCAAGTCGAACGCGAGGGTCGCGTCATCTTCGTCCATGGCTCAATCCGCAACCCGCTCAACGAATACGTCTTCCCCGACGACATCCACAATCCGCGGAAAATGGAACGTCTGTTTTCCATGATCGAGAACTACTGCTTTCAAGGACACACTCACGTTCCCGGCGTCTTCACCGCCTCCGGCAAATTCGCCCGCCCCGCCGACATCGGCAACCGCCTTGCGCTCGGCGCCGAAAAACTGATGATCAACGTCGGCAGCGTCGGCCAACCCCGCGATGGCGATCCCCGCTCCAGCTACGTCGTGCTCGACGGCGACCGCGTCGAGTTCCGCCGCGTGGCCTATGCGGTCGAACAAACCGTAAGAAAGATCCATCAAATCCACGAACTCGACGATTTTCTCGGCGATCGACTCCGCGAAGGCCGGTAAACCGCCA
>JBIKVL010000114.1:0-8588 GCA_044356875.1 Pirellulaceae bacterium
TCAACGACATCGGCTCGCTCGCCAGGAGCTTCATCGACCAAACCGGGCAACGAATGCTGGCCGAGAAATCGCTCGCCCAAGCAGAAAATCTACAAAAGACAGTCTATTGACTCTTTCGAAGCGGCTTGGCGGCGGCCAAGCGGACGGGAGGCCAAGCGGACGGCGGGTAAAGCGGACGGCGGGTAAAGCGGACGGGAGGTCAAGCAGCCAAGCGGCGCGGAGACGCATGGCCATGGCATTTGCGTGGCGAGGCTCGATTCCAGCTGGGCTCGTCGAGGTCGGCTCGCGACGTCCTTGTACCCGAACGTGGCGCAAGGACTCCATATCGCCGCCAACCTCAACCATCGATAGCGTAAGCCCAAAGGCGATACTCAAACCGCGACGTGCACCCCGACCGCCGCCCTACCGCCGCGCCGCCGCTTCGGAATGCGTGGCAGCGGCACTCGTCCGCCACATGGATCGGCCGTAAAATTCCAGCGGCAGTTTTTTCCAAGAGGAGCCTCTTCGATGGTGGATCCCGCTCGTCATGCGGATGACCGCAATCTCCTGGAATCGATCCTCCGCTACATTCCCGGCTTCCGCGGTTATTTGGAAGAGGAATATCGGCGCGAGAGCGACTTCTTGCTGCGGCAGTGGCTCTGCGAGCAACTGAGTCAAGGCAAACGCGGGTTGGACGAGTACCTCCATTCGCTTGTGGCGGCAATGAAGCTGGACGATCTGCCGGCGTTTGAGCGAGTCCGGTCGAAGCTTGACGGCGTCATCGGAGCGATCCGCAGCGCCGAGCGTGGCTATAGTCCATTGTTTGGATTTGTGCGGATTCGCGTTGAGCAGTTGGATCAGGTCTACTTAGCGGACCAGGGGGTGATCGACAGGGTCCATCAACTCGTAGGACAACTGGCGAGGCTTGGGGCGGCCGACGGGTCACCCGCGAAACTGGCCAGCGAACTGATTCAATCCATTGAGGCGCTTGGCAACCAATTCCGCCACCGCGCTGAGATTTTGAAAGGCGTCGATTGACGTCGTGTCCGAGCGGGCGCGACGCGGCGCCCGGCGACGCGGCACCCGTCGGCACGGCGCGTGGCGGCACCCGTCGGCACGGCGCGTGGCGGCGCCCGGCGGCGCGGCGCGCGGCGGCGCGGCGCACGGCGGCGCGCGGTGTTGGGAATGTCGTGGCGCGCTGCGAACGTCTTGACGCGGTAGCCGATGCGTTGGTGACGGAACCTGTTGTGGCATTTGTTGACGAGAGGCGAGCCAAACTATGCGACTGGAAGTCATTGATTTCTTCGACCGGACGGGCAATACGTTGGTGCAACGGGTTCCGGCCGAGGGTTCGGGCGACATCAAGCTGGGCGCTCAACTGATCGTGCAGGAAAACCAGGAGGCCGTGTTTTTTCGCGACGGCAAGGCGCTCGACACGTTCGGACCGGGGCGGCACACGCTGACAACGATGAACGTGCCGATACTGACGCGGCTCCTGACGATCCCGTGGGAAAAATCGCCGTTCCAAGCCCAAGTCTATTTCGTGGGTAAGCAAACGTTCCTCGATCAGAAATGGGGAACCAAGCAGCCGATCACGGTGCGCGACAAGGATTTCGGCGTCGTGCGGCTACGCGGGTTCGGGAAGTTTTCGTTTCGAGTCGCGCAGACAGCGCAGTTCATCAACCAGGTTGTGGGAACGACGGGCAAATTCACCACCGAAGACGTCTCAGCTTGGTTGCGGGATGTGATCGTGGCCAAGCTGACCGATGTCATCGGCACCGCTCAAATCGCGATGCTCGACTTACCCGCCAAGTTCGAAGAGATCGCGGCGGCCACGCGCGTCAAGCTGTCCGAAGACTTCAGCAAGTACGGCTTGGAGCTCGTCGACTTTTTCATCAATGCGATCACGCCGCCCGAGGAAGTGCAACGGGCGATCGATGCCCGGTCGAGCATGGGCGCGATTGGAGATCTGCACGCCTTCACGATGTTTCAAGCCGCCAACAGCATGGCCAAACTTGCGGAACAAAGCGGAGCCGGCGCGATGGGCGGCAACGCCATGGGCATGGGAATGGGCGCCGGCTTCGGGATGCTCATGCCAGCCCTCATCCAGCAGGCGATGTTCAACGCCGGTCGACCGATGAATCAGCCGACTGGCTATCCCCAGCAAGGCGTTCCCAACGCCGTTCAGCCAACGATCGGGATGCAGCCCGCCCCGATGCCATCCGGTGGCGTACCAGCGGCGGGGGCGGTACCGAGCGGGATGGGGCCAGCGAGTATGGCCGCTGGAGCGGGAATCGACTTTTCCCAGTTGCAGCCCTTCGGCTCGCCGTTCGGCGGCGGGCCGGCGGCGGCTCGTGATCCGCGTCCGATGTTGCGATCGGTAGTGCAGGCGAGCGGCTGGAATCTCCAAGAGCAGGGCGATCTTTGGACAATCACGGTGCCGATCTCCCCACTGCGCAAACAGATCGTGAATGTCGATTTCAGCCGGAAAGGGCAGGGGGGGCATGCGCTGATCGCCTACAGTTCCACCTGTGGACCGGCGACCGAGCGGAACGCGACGGCGCTGCTGCGATTCAACACGCAGCTAATCCACGGAGCGTTCGCCATCCATTCAACGCCCTCCGGCGACATCATCGTCTTGCAGGCGAATCAACTCGCGGACGCCGCCACCGCCTTCGAAATGAATCAAATCATCAACTCGATCGCGTGGCAGGCGGACAAAGTCGAAGAGACGCTGGGCGGCCCCGACACGCACTGAGAATCCGTCGGACGAACACGTGACGCGCGCGGGAGCCAGTTTAGGGCCACGGACGAACACCGAAGGCCACGCAAAACAGCATGGAATGGGGCAAGTTGAACGGGCGACGTTGCCAGTTTTATCCGTGAATATCCGTGCCATCCGTGGTCAAAAACCTCGTTAGCCATCACCGAATCACGCTGACGGAACGCGTTGACCTTGATCGTGGCTGTCTGTCACAGCGAACGGGCCAGATCGTTGAGTGCCGCGATACCCCGGTGGATCACGGCGTCGTCGACGGCGTACGAAATGCGGAAGTGGGTGTCGCGTCGGCCGAAGATGTGTCCAGGGATCACGAGTAGATTGTGCTCGATCGCCTTGGCCGTGAACTCGGTGGCGGTGCCGCGCGGCACCTTCGGAAAAGCGTAGAACGCGCCACCCGGAAACGCCATTTCGTAGTGCTCCTTGAGTCCCGCCACCAGTAGATCCCGTTTGCGGCGATAGGCGTCCACGTAGCCAGCCATGTCGACGTCCATCGCGACCGCGCCAGCCCACTGGGCCGGCTGTGGAGCGCAGACGAACGTGTACTGCTGCAGCTTCAACATCGTCTGAACGATTTCTTGCGGGCCATGGACGAAGCCCAAGCGCCAGCCGGTCATCGCGTGGCTCTTGGAAAATCCATCGATCACCAACGTATGCTCGTTGAAGCTCGCAGGCGAAACGAACGGCTGGTCATAGCAAAAATAACGGTAGATCTCGTCGGAGATCAGGGCGATGTTGTGCTTCGCCGCCAGTTCCGCCAGCCCGCGAACCTCGGCCTCGCCCGCCACGGCGCCGGTGGGATTGGCGGGACTGTTGAACAAAATCATCTTCGTCCGCGGCGAGAGCGCTCGAGCGACTTGATCGGGATCGATCGTGAAATTCGGATAGGTGTCGATCAACACGGGAATGCCACCCGCCATCTTCACCAGAGACTCGTACATGACGAAGTACGGCTCGAAAATGATGACTTCATCTCCAGGATTGATCAGCGACCAGATCGCCAGCACCAAACCGCCGCTGGTCCCCGAGCTGACGAAAACTTTGCGGTCCGCGTGGCCATACTCGGCGTCCACCCGGGCTTGCAGCTTGTCGCGGAGCACCGGCATGCCCTGCGTCAGCGCGTAGCCGTTGCGCCGAGTCTGGATCGCGTCGATACACGCCGCTTTCACCGGCTCCGGCACATCGAAGTCGGGCTGGCCGATCGACAAATTGATCGGGTCCTTCATTTTGGCCGCCAGGTCGAAAACCTTGCGGATGCCACTGCTGTCGAATGTCTTGGTTCGATCGGCGATCCAGGCGTGGGTCATCGTGGAATCAGTGTTCGCGAGAAAGGAATGGGGAATGGGGAGTGCGGAATGGGGAGTGCGGAATGGGAACTGGGAATTGTTCGCCGGGCCTCTCCGCGCGATGGTCGAAAGTATACCAATCCCGCACTAGTGTCGGTCAGCCATCCAGCGGTTATCTAGCGGCGCGGCGTGAGCCGCCCGGCGCGTTTTTTAGCGGAGCCGCGTAAGCCGCCCGGTTCGCGAGCCGCTCGATGTGAATTTCGAACAAATGCCCTAACGCGAACGTTCTTTGCGGCGGATCGATACGCTTTCGCTAACTGGCCGCGCGCCTCACGCCGCTCCGCTAGAAGGAGAACCCTAAACGTGGCGAGCGCGGTCGGCTCGATCAGCCGGCTCGGCACCCATCCGCCGGTTGTTTCGCGGTCATGCGTTGTCGCATGCGAACCGGCCGCTGGCGCGGCTCGGCTGATCGGGAACCGGCCGCTGGCGCGGCTCGGCTGATGGCGAACCGGCCGCTGGCGCGGCTCGGCTGATCGGGAACCGGCCGCTGGCGCGGCTCGGCTGAGGGTTTTTCAACCGCCGGGTTGATCTTGCCGCTCTGGTCGATTTTTGCGATATGGCGGTCATGGCAAAATCTCTGCGCGCGGCGGCCGCCGAGCCGCGGTCGATTTGTGTTTTTCTGCCGAACTGGGTCGGCGATGTGGCGATGGCCACGCCAGCGCTACGAGCGCTGCGTCGCCGCTATCCGGCGCCGACGCGTCTCATCGGCGTCGGCAAACCGCATCTTTTCACGGTGCTCGAAGGCACCCTGTGGCTGGACGACACGCTCGCCTATGACCGCCGCAGCGCGACCGCCGCTCATAATTCCAAGGCGGTCATCGAGCGGCTTCGCGCGCTCGAAGTCGACATGGCGGTATTGCTCGCCAGTTCGCTTGCGACCGCCTGGGTCGCGTTTCAGAGCGGGGCAGGGCGGCGAATCGGGTTTGGCCGCAATCTGCGCGGCTGGCTGCTGACCGACTGCGTCGCCGAACCCGGTTCCTTTTGGAAGAAACTGCCATGGCCAACCGTCGACCAGTACCTAGCGTTGGCGATCGCCGCTGGTTGCGAGGGTTCCTCAAAGACGCTTGAGATCGCGACTACGGCCCAAGACGAGCAAGCCGCCGAGCGAGTCTGGCGCAATCTGGAGATCGGCGGGCGGCGTGTGGTTTGCGTGAATAACCACTCGGCCGGCGCTTCGTCACGGTGGTGGCCGGAAGACCGGCTCTTCGCGCTTTGTCGCCGTCTCGTCGACGACACGCAGCGCCACGTGGTTTTGCTCTGCGGTCCCAAGGAACAGGAGAAGACGGCGGACTGGGCCCGGCGACTGGGCCACCCCCGCATCACCAGCTTGGCGGGCCAAGACATGGCGCTCGGCACGCTGAAAGCCGTGCTGCGGCGCGCTGAACTGCTGGTGAGCACCGACAGCGGTCCGCGGCATCTCGCGGCCGCGCTCGGCACCCCGGTCGTCGCGCTTTTGGGCCCCATCGATCCACGCTGGACGATGAACCACCACGCGGCCGAAATCCGGCTATCCAAGCCTGTGCCCTGCGGTCCCTGCGGGAAGAAAACATGCCCAATCGCCGGCCATCCGTGCATGACCGGGATCGAGGTGGAACAAGTCGCGCAGGCCGCCTTCCGACTGCTGAGCGACTGCCGGTCGCCACACGCTCGCAAAGGAGCGTGAAGAGCCCCGCCCCTTACCGCACGCGGCACTTGAAGCGGATGACGCCGCCTTTGCCAACGGGGAGCGGCTCGACGATTTCCCATCGCAAGAGCAGCGACTCAACGTCGTTCGTTTGCGTGCCGAAATTGGCGTTGAGATCGCACTGAGCGCTGCCGGGAACGTATTCCAACCGAGAAGTCAAGCTATCCACGATCGTGACGTTGCCGACGCGTTGGTCGCCGACGTTGTCGAACCGCAGCGTGAAGTCGATTTCCTCGCCGGGGTTGGCCTCGGATTTCGACGCCACCTTGACGATCCGCATCCGCGGCTTGCCCGGCGGCATTTCAAACTGCACGGTCTCTCCGGGCTGATAGGCCCCCTTCGCCTCGTAGGCCAGCGAGCCGCCGATCGTGACTTGGACCGACTGGTCGGTGGTCCAGGTGAGTGCGGCCCGCACCCGTTCGGCAAGCCGGGCCTTCTCGTTGGCGTCGAGCGCGCCGTGGCGGATCACGCGAAAGTCCTCGTGCGGCATGAAGTGGTTCGCCACTCCCTGCAGCGGCTGGACGCGTTGCATGTTGACGCCGCCCGTGCGGTCGAACAGCGCGACGCTGCTGCGGAAGTTGTGTTCCAGCACAGGCTGGCGCGGTTGGATGGCGGTCGTGACGCGGAGCCGTGTGTCTTGGCTATTGAGCCGCACCAAGTCGTTCGCCCCGGCGGCCCGTTCGGCCCCTTCATTGATTTCCAATCCGTAGACCTTGCGCACCGACGCGAATCGCGGAGCGTAGATCGGCACGCGGTTGCTTGGGGTGACCTCGGTTCGTCCCTGCAGGGTGTCGAAGTGGGCGATCGTATCCTCTTGATCGATGCCGCGAACCGTCCAGTCGCGGTCGACTTTCACGGGCGTGTCGCGATCGCCGCCATCGAACAGGTATTCGTCGTAGGGCCAGGGGCCGTAGAGGCCATCGGGCTGCCAGACTCCGGCCGCGCGAGGGTCAACGAGCTGCGTGCCGGCCATAGCGCCCTGCGGTGGACAGAAGGCGCTGCCACGAGGTGCCGCGGGACCGCCCGTGAAGGCCTCGGGGGGAAGAGAGGGCGGATCGTACGAAACTTGCCGCACGTCCTGTTTGGCGTCTTCCCCGCCCACGATCTTGGTTGAGCCGTCGCCGCTGTCCAACGCGGCCGCTGACGGTTCGACGTCGGCGAAAGTTCCCATCGCGCCGCCTGCCGGTGCGCTTTGCGGTACGCCCAGCGACGCGCCTTGCGAGGAGACGTCCGACGTGGCGGTTGTGGGATTGGATGCTGGGGCTGGGGCTGGGGCTGGGGCCACGCTAGGCGTGGAGACTTGGGAGCCGCTGGGCGGTGCGACACTTGGCGTCGCCTTCGACACTACGGACGCCATCGGGCCGGTGGCGGCCGAGCGGCAGCCGAGCTGCGGCGTGGCGAGCGTCACGGCGGCGAGGGCGACGGTGAGGAACGGTCGGCGGCGAAAGCGGATGGTCATCGTGGGCCCCCTAGATCCCTGGCTGGATCCCTTGGCTGGATCCCTGTCTGGATCATTGGCTGGATCATTACCTAGATCGTTGGTTGGATCATTGCCGGGATCAGTGGTTCGCGTGGTGGCGCGGCTTCGAATCGGACGGAAGTGGACGTTCAGCGGCGGCGGCCGGGCGTTTGGGGCGGGGTGGCGACGCGGGTGGGACGCGGGGCGAATGCGGGTTCTTCCAGTCCCGCGTTGCGCGACACGGCGGCCGGCTTATCGAACAGCAGGATTGGCGGCGTACCGAAATCGATGCCGAGGTTGGTGGTTTCCCGAGTCAGATCGGGGACTCGCGACCCCATTCGCAAGATGGCCATCGGTCGGCCGAGTTCGTCGGCGAGTCGCAGGGCGTCTTGGGCCGCAGGGGCTTCGAAGTAGGGCTGGGGACTGTTCGCGTCTTGGCGGATCGGCAAGGCGCGATGGGGATCTTCCAAATAGATGACCCGCGTGACGAACCGGCCTTGGATAGCGAGTCCCAATTCTTCCAGCGTCAATTCGATCGGAATGGGAAATCGCAGAGCTTGGCCGGGAGGCGGATGCAGGCGGCTGATCACTTCGACGGTCGGGAACACTTCGTCGGTTTCCTGGTCGGGGATCCGCGACACTTTGAAACGGTAGACGCCGCCGATGAGCATTCCGGCGAGCAGGCTCTCGGATTTGCCCTCGACGAAGGCGCCGTTGACGGCGGGCGAGAGCAAGGTGCCTTTCGGCCCCCGGATCTCGACGGGTTGAAAGTAGCCGGGCGTTGGTCCGCCGCGGAGGGCCTGTCCCCGTCCGACAACGCCTGGCGGCAAGTCGGCGGAATGGAAGTAATGCGGCGATCCTTGTTGGGCGGTCAGCAACGCGGGGCAGAGCAGGGCGATGCCCAGGGCCGCGGAAAGCATGGAAAGGAGCCGCATCGGGATTCTCCGGGAAAAAGGCGGCCGCGCGGACGGAAGCCCGCGCGGCCGGGGCGTGAAGGGCGTTCGCTAGTGAACGTGTTCGTGCGTCTGGTAGCGAGGAACGCCGTTCATCTGCGTCGCATGGATCGATTGCTCGCGGATCCAGGCCCGCGACGCCGGCGCCGGATAGCTGAAACCCGGTTGTTGCTTGACATGCAGCTTGACCTTGCGGGTCGGCGGCGGCATGTAGACGGGCGTGTGGTTACGCATGACGTGTTTCTGCAAGCCAGCGGGCGAGCCGAGCGGAATGTGGGGCGGTCCCGGCAGGCCGATCGGCGTTCCCGACATCGGCATCCCGTACTGCGCCGTGGTCACGCCCGACACGTAATTCGGCAGCGACGGTGGCATGCCGCCCGGACCGCAG
>JBIKVL010000115.1:0-8576 GCA_044356875.1 Pirellulaceae bacterium
TGATGAGAACGCGCGGCTCTGCTGATTAGCCGGCCCGGCGCAAGCCGCCGGTTTTCGTTCGGTTCCGGCCGCATTCGCCTAGAACCGGCCGCTGGCGCGGCTCGGCTGATGAGAACGCGCGGCGCGGCTGATTAGCCGGCCCGGCGCACGCCGCCGGTTTTCGTTCGGTTCCGGCCGCATTCGCCTAGAACCGGCCGCTGGCGCGGCTCGGCTAATAACGGAAACCGGCGTTACCGGTTCGCTTTGTAGTAATTGATCAGGCCGTTCGTCGAGCTATCGTGCGAAGCGATGGCCGCATCGCCGGCGAGTTCCGGCAGGATGTTTTGCGCGAGCTGTTTGCCTAGTTCGACGCCCCATTGATCATAGGAGTTTACTCCCCAAATCACGCCTTGAACAAAGATTTTATGTTCATACAGGGCGATCAACATGCCGAGCGTTCGGGGGGTCAATTGGTGGAACAGCAGCGAATTGGTCGGGCGGTTGCCGGGGAACACCTTATGCGGCACAAGCCGCTCGACGTCGTCCGGCGACAAATGGGAGGCCGCCAATTCGGCCCGCGCCTCGTCCGCCGTCTTTCCCCGCATGAGCGCCTCGGTTTGGGCGAAGAAGTTCGACAGCAGCAATTCGTGATGGCCGGGCAAGCGGTTGTGGGTATGGATCGGGGCCAGGAAATCGCATGGCACGAGCTTTGTGCCTTGGTGGATCAATTGATAGAACGCGTGTTGGCCATTGGTGCCTGGCTCGCCCCAGAGGATCGGCCCGGTGCTCCATTGGCACTCCTGGCCTTCCCGGGTCACTCGCTTTCCATTCGACTCCATATCGCCTTGTTGGAAATAGGCCGGAAACCGGTGCATATACTGATCGTAAGGCAGGATCGCATGGGAATCGGCCTGGAAGAAATTGTTGTACCAGACCCCCAGCAGCGCCAGGATCACCGGCAGATTGTCTTCAAGCGGGGCCGAGCGGAAATGGTTGTCCATCGCGTGGGCCCCGTCGAGCAATTCCTCGAAGCGGTCCATTCCGACCGCCAAGGCGATGGAAAGCCCGATCGCGGACCACAGCGAATAGCGCCCGCCCACCCAGTCCCAAAAGGGAAACATGTTGGCCGGATCGATGCCGAACGTCCGCACCGCCGACTCGTTGGTGGAAAGCGCGACGAAATGTTTCGCCACGTGCCGTGGTTCGATGGCGGACGCCAGGAACCAAGCTTTCGCGGAGTTGGCGTTGGCGATGGTTTCCTGAGTGGTAAAGGTCTTGGACGCGACGATGAACAGTGTGGTTTCGGGATGCGCGACCCGCAACGTTTCGGCCAGATGAGTGCCATCGACGTTCGAGACAAAGTGGGTGCGCAGTCCGCGCTGCGTGTAGGGTTTGAGCGCTTCGGTGACCATCACGGGACCGAGATCGGAACCGCCGATGCCGATGTTCACGACATCGGTGATCGGGCGCCCCGTGTACCCCGTCCACACGCCGTCGCGAACCGCCTTGGTGAATCGACGCATCTGGTCGAGCACCGCGTTGACTCCCGGCATGACATCCTGGCCCTCAACCGGAATCGGATGGCCCGAGCGGTTCCGCAGCGCGACATGCAAAACGGCGCGGCCCTCCGTGTTGTTGATTTTGTCGCCCCGGAACATCCGTTCGGCGGCCTCCGCGACTCCGGCTTGCCGGGCGAGTTCTACGAGCAGTTCGAAGGTGCGCAGCGTGAGGCGGTTTTTGGAGAAGTCGAGCAACAGTCCGGCGAATTGCCGTGAAAATCGCGTGAAGCGGTCCGGGTCGGCCGCGAACAGTTCCCGCATCGCCAGCGGTTCGACTTCCAGGAAATGCGTTTCGAGCGCCCGCCAAGCGGGCAGATTCAGCGGTGAATACATGGTCGATTCCAGTTGGAAAGTGGGCCGCCTCGAGGCTCCTATTTAACCGGAGCGACATCGCCGCGCAAGGCGCCCGGGGCGGATTGGGGCCGCGAAGTCGGCACTGACCGCCCCGTATCGCCGCTCGTATCTTGCGGGTGACGTTTTTGGATGGTGCCAGCGGTATACTACCGGAGCTAAAACGATCCCCGGCGGAGGCGAAAGAGATGGCTCGGAATACTTCGGAAAGCGACGATGAAACGGCGAAATTTTTTGGGGCGTATGCCACGCGCGTGTTTCCATCGGTCGTGCTCGACGGCATGCTGCAAGTGGCCTTTAAGAAGACCACGCTGCTCCTCGCCGCGATTGCCGTGGCGTTGACCCCTATCGGATGGCGTCTCTCCGCCGCGATTTTTCTTCGCGATCTGGATCCGATCGGCCTGGAATTCGCGGACTTCATGACGCACGCCTCCGCCCCCGCCGCCCCGCCAACCCGACCCTTGGTGAGCCTACCTCCAGCGGTGCCAGAGAATCCGACGGTAACGCCCAGCGAAGTGACCGTTGGCTCGTTGGCGACGAAGCTGCCCACCGCGTCCCCAGCCTGGCGTTCGGATACCCTCTCCGGAAAAGCCTCCTCAGGAAACGCCCCAGCCGGAGATGTGCCCACCGGAAACGCGCTGTCCACGTCCCTAAAACGCCCCGTGGGATTCGATGGGTTGTCGATGGACGGCTATGTCACGCATGCGCGGCGGCTTGTGACGGAGCCGATAAGCGAAGGGATTGGGCGTCCCTTCCGGCATGTGTTCGGCGCTCTGAACCGGTTATTCAGTAGCGAACCGCATCGATTCCGGCATTGGCTTTACCTGGTGAGTGGCTTGGGCTGGACCGTCGCGATTTGGATCTTGTGCGGCGGGCTGATCGCGCGGCAGTCGGTGGTTTATTTGGGGCTGGGACAGGACAGTTCTTTGATCGATGACTTCCGGTTCGTGCTCGCCCGTTGGAAGACGCTGGTTTGGCTGCCCAAAGTACCGGTCTTGGCCTTCGCGGGGATAACGGCCGCAGGCTGGATTATGGGGTACTTGCTGCGAAGCAATTGGAGCGCGTTTTTCGTGGGAATAGGTTGGCCCGCCTTGCTGACGCTCGGGTGGTTCGCGACAACCCTCGCGATCCTCGCCGTGCCGATGTTCCTGTTCATGATCACGGCCGCCGTCACCGAAAAGGCCTGCAATGAAACCGAGGCCTTCCATCGCGCGTTTTCCTACGCGACCCAGCGTAAATTCGCGTTGTTGCTATATGTGGCAGTGGCGGCCGCGATTGGCACGGGCGGCGCGCTGGTCATCGATTGCTTGATGGACCTGCTGTTGCGGTTCACCGGTTGGATGGTGGGATTGGGCATGTCGGCGGAGCGGTTCAACGAGTTATTGGCGGCCGATGGCGATTCGTCTCCGATCTACGCGGCGCGCATCATCGGCGTATTCGAGTGGCTGACGGCGTTGATGACCGACGGGTTCCGCTTCGCTTTCATTTTCTCCACGGGCGCGGCGCTCTATTTGCAATTGCGTCTCGACGTGGACGAGATGGAATTCGATGAGGTTGACGAGCCGGACCAGCTTCCCAATGCCGCTCCGGACCCGATCCGCAAACAATTGGATGAGCTCGCCGCGGGCAAGCGGGACGACGAGTAAGGGGCGACTGAAAAACAACTTCCCAAGAGAAGCCGCGAACAAGACGAATCGCGTAAATCCACACTCGCCAGGAAACCCGGAAGGACCGTTGTCTTTCGGTCGCCGCCAAGAATTTCCGCACGTCGGAGCGGTCCTTACGGAGCCGCTCCGACGCGCGGTGTCAGTTCCGCCGTGAAGCGATTGCCAGCGCGATTGACCCAGAAACCGCGAGCCGGCAAGGGAGAGCTTCATCCCAGGAGGGGGGGAGTGCCGGTTTCCCGCAAAACCGGCCACAAACGGCGGAACATCCTTTCAGTTAGAAGAACCACATTTTCGAAAAATGGATGTCGCAACCACCTAGCCAAAAATCTTCAGCTCGGGAATCCCCGGAGTGTGGTTCGCCGATGGTAGCGATTCATTGCGGGCGGCGGCGTACAGCCAATCGCGGGCGATGCGGCGATCGTCCCAGGCCAGACGCTGACCGTCGATTTCTTGCGTCTTCGTTTCGCCCTTCCCGGCGATCACCACGGAGTCGCCTGGCCGAGCGTGCTCCAAAGCCCATTCGATCGCGGCCAACCGGTCGGGCCGAATGAGCGCGTCTTGTGGCCGTTGGAAACCGTCAAGCAGTCCGTGGATCGTCTCCAGTGGCGCCTCGTGGCGTGGGTTGTCGCTGGTGAGCACTCGGACATGCGCGAGCCGTTCGACAACCCGGCCGACTTGCGGGCGGAGCCCCGGGCAGCGTTCGCCTTGGGCTCCGAGCACGCAGAGGACACGGCCGCGAGTGACTTGGCGAACCGTCTTGAGGGCGGCGGTCAGAGAATCGGGCGCGCGGGCGGCATCCACAAAAACATTGAAAGGCTGGCCGCAATCGATCCGTTCGAGCCGTCCGGGAAGCTTGGTCACCGCCTCCAAGCCACGTACGATCGTGTCGAGGTCGATGCCCCACGTCAGCGCGACGGCCGCCGCCGCCAAGCAGTTGTAAATGTGGTGGTCGCCAATCATCGCGGTGCGCACCGGCAACGCTTCCCGCCCCGCTTCGAGCAAGAAAGTTTGCTCGAACGCCTGCCGGTCCAAGACCCGCGCGGACAACTCGGCCTCGTTCCGCATGCCGATGGTGAACACGGGATGCTTCAGTTTGTCGAGCAGTGGGTGGCTGGCCGCGTCGTCGACGTTCAGGACCGCGAAACCGTTCGGGTTGAGTTGTTCGAACAGCCGGGCTTGGACGCGTCGATGGCGAATCAAGGAGTTGTCCGCATCCCACGGATCGCGGCGGATGTTCGTCAGAATGGCCGCGTCCAACCCCAATCCAGCCACTCGACGCGTCGCCAGTCCGGCCGCGCTGAGCTCGACGATCGCGTGCGATTGGCCAGCCAGCGTCATCCGCCGCAACGAATCGGCCAACTGGGGCGCGGCTGGGGTCGCATCGTCGCTCGAGGGAACCAGGGGCGAGACGGCGGACAGGCTGCTGATCACGCCGACTTCCAACTCGCTGCGCCGCAGAATCGAGGCGAGCAGGTGCGAGGTGACCGTCTTGCCATGGGTCCCCGCGATTCCCGCCAACCGCAGCTCGCGGGCCGGATGGCCGGAGAGGGCATGGCATAGTTGACCGTGGGCGATCCGCGTGTCGCCGACGAGGCAGGTTGGAATGGGAGCGACGACGAGCCGTTCCGCCAGTACCCCGACGGCCCCGCGGCGCACCGCTTCGGCGACATCCTCGTGGCCATCGCGGTCGGTTTCCGCGACCGCCACGAACAGATCGCCCGGCTGGCAGGCGGCCACGTCCGTGACGCAGGATGAGGCTTGAATATCGGTTCCACCCAGGAATTTGGCCTGGGGAAACAAGCCTCGCAAACTGACGGCTTCCGCGCGTTCAAATAGCGGTAGCATGTTCGTCGGCCTCCTTGCCTTAGAACAAGCGGATCGGATCGATGGGTTCGCGATTGGCCTAGTGGTCGATCGCGGCCGGTTCAAGGGCCCTCCTGGCCCTCAAGTTGGCGGCGGATTGTCGCGATTTCCGAAGGATCGTCAAGCTCGCTTTTTACCGCCCCATTTTGGCTTTTTGATAACGCACTGGCCGTAGGACGAAGCGGCTAGGGACGGTTGGCGGCAAGGCCGGTGACGAGGCGGGCACCGGGTCGGACGTCACCCGAGACCAGCTCGGAGTAGCGGCTATCGCTGAGTCCCGTTTCCACGGCAACCGCGCGGAGCCAGTCGCCTTCCACCACCCAAACATGGCGCCGCGACCGGCGTTTTCGGGCCGCCGTCCGCTCGGCCGCCGACAGTTGCCGGTCGGGCGTATTTTCGTCGAGCTCGGACGATTCGAGATCGCCCGAGTCGCGGCGGGCCGTACCGCCGCCACCCTTACCGCCACTGCTGTTGTCGTTACCGCTGTCGTCGTTGCCGCTGTTGTCGTTACCGCTGTTGTCGTTACCGCTGTTGTCGTTACCGCTGTCGTCGGCACTGCTGTCCGCAGCGCCATCGGCGTCGCGCGCCTTTCCGTCGCTCGAATGGTCGCCCGTTGTCGCGTCGCGAGCGGCGCCGCCGCGGCCTTCGAGCACCGACCGATCGTCGGGGTGGACGTAGCGAACGTCCGGGTAGAACCGGAGGGCGGCGTTGGGAAGCTTGATCGCCTCGACGCGGCGGTCGACCTGGAACGACAAGCTGGCGGTCATGCCTGGCAGGAGCTTTAGTTCGCGGTTGGGCGCGGTGACGATGACTGGATAGGTCACCACGTTTTGCGTCGTGGTCGAGCTCAACCGGATCTCCTCGATATGGCCCTCGAACAGGTCGTCCGGGTAGGCGTCGATCGTGAATTTCACTGGCAGGTTTTCCAGCTTCGCGGCCCGGATCAAGCCGATGTCGGCCTCGTCCACCGACGCGTGGATGTGCATTCGCTCCTTCATCTCGGGCGCGATGATGAAGAGTTCGGGCGTTTGGAACTGGGCGGCGAGCGTCTGTCCCCGGTCGATTTTGCGGTTGATGATGATGCCGTCGACCGGCGACTTGATCTCCGTGTAATCGACCTGGGCTTGGGCATTCGCGACGCTCGCGTCCGCCTGTTCGACGGAGGCTTCGGCGAGCACGAGTTGGGCTTCGAGCGCCTGCTTGGCGAAGGTGAACTTGTCGAGCTCGGCTTGGGCGATGAACGCGGGGTCCTCGTCGCGGAGCTTGAACGCGCGGTTTTCGTCGTTGATCGCTTGTTGCAATTGCGCCTTCACCCGTGCGACCTCGGCTTGCCGCGTCTTGAGATTCGCGGTCTGTTGCCGCAAGGCGGCGTCGTAAATCCGGGGATCGACGCGGGCCAACAGCTCGTCCTTCCGCACCTCTTGGTTGTATTCGCCATGAAGCTCGACGATGGGGCCGGAAACGAACGATCCGACCGTGATTTGCAAGGTTGGCTTGACGGTGCCGGTCGAATTGACGACCGCGACGATTTCGCCCCGCGCGACATCGGCAAGCCGCCAGCGGGGCCGGTTCCGCTCGCGCCAGTAGCGGGTGGCGGGGCCGTAGGCGGCCGCGCCGCCGCCAGCCAGCCCGCCGATCACGAGCAGTACGACCAGTGTCTTGACCAGTTTTCGCATCATCGCCCCGACTCCCTTCCCTCGCCGACAAGACACCTTACTATGTATCGTTTCCTTCGCGTCGCGAACAGGCGAAACGCATGGCGCTCATCGAATTGACCGGCATTTCGAAGGTGTACGACCTGGGCGAAGTCAAGGTCGAAGCGCTGAAAGACGCGACGCTGACCATCGACCGCGGCGAGTATGTCGCGTTGGTCGGCCCCTCCGGCTCGGGCAAATCGACGCTCATGAACACCCTCGGCTGCCTCGACCGCCCCACGAGCGGCAGCTACCGGCTGGACGGCCACGAGGTGGTCACCATGACGCTCGACCAACGCGCTCGACTGCGGAACCGCCACATCGGGTTCGTCTTTCAAAACTTCAATTTGTTGCCCCGGACAACGGCGGTGGAAAACGTGGAACTGCCCCTGTTGTACGCCGGGGGCATCTCGGCCCGGGAACGCCGCCGCCGAGCGATCGAGATGCTGCGGCTCGTCGGCTTGGGCGAACGGCTCGACCATCATCCCGGACAGTTGTCCGGGGGCCAACAGCAGCGGGTTGCCATTGCCCGCGCGTTGGTCAACGAACCTTCGATCCTCATGGGCGACGAACCGACGGGCAATCTCGATTCCAAAACCAGCCGCGAAGTCATCGCGCTCTTCCGGCGATTGAACCTGGAGCAGCACATCACGGTGATCCTTGTGACCCACGACCACCAAGTCGCGCGCCATGCCCGCCGCGCGATCCTGCTCCGAGATGGCCGCATCTTCGCCGACACGACCGACATCAACGCCGCCCTCCATTCGCTCCACCACGCGACGGACGATTCCCCCGCCGCCGATCCCCCGGCCGCCGAGGATCCAGCCGCATGACGAGCGGCGCCACGCGTTCTCATCAGCCGAGCCGCGCGAGCGGCCGGTTCTAGGCGGACTCGGCCGGCACCGAACGAAAACCGGCGGCTTGCGCCGGGCCGGCTGATCAGCCGCGCCGCGCGCCTTCATCAGCCGAGCCGCGCGAGCGGCCGGTTCTAGGCGGATGCGGCCTGAACCGAACGAAAACCGGCGGCTTGCGCCGAGCCGGCTGATCAGCCGTGCCGCGCGTTCTCATCAGCCGAGCCGCGCGTTCTCATCAGCCGAGCCGCGCCAGCGGCCGGTTCGAGGTGTATGTGGCCGGCACCGAACGAAAACCGGCGGCTTGCGCCGGGCCGGCTAATCAGCCGCGCCGCGCGTTCTCATCAGCCGAGCCGCGCCAGCGGCCGGTTCTAGGCGGACTCGGCCGGCACCGAACGAAAACCGGCGGCTTGCGCCGGGCCGGCTAATCAGCCGCGCCGCGCGTTCTCATCAGCCGAGCCGCGCCAGCGGCCGGTTCTAGGCGGATGCGGCCTGAACCGAACGAAAACCGGCGGCTTGCGCCGGGCCGGCTAATCAGCCGCGCCGCGCGTTCTCATCAGCCGAGCCGCGCCAGCGGCCGGTTCTAGGCGGATGCGGCCTGAACCGAACGAA
>JBIKVL010000116.1:0-8565 GCA_044356875.1 Pirellulaceae bacterium
GCCTGAGCGTGTTCACTCTCGGAGCTCCCTCCCATGCCGTTGCTCTACCACGCGCCGCTGTACGAACAACACTTGACGGGCAGGCATCCCGAGCGTCCCGAGCGGACGGAGCGGGTCATGCGGCATTTAACGGAAAAACGGCTCGTCCAGCGCTGCGTTCGCCCCGATTGGAAAACGGCGACCGACGATCAACTGAAGCGGATCCACTGTCCCGATTACGTCCAATCGGTCCGGGAGCGGTGTGAACGTGGCGGCGGGCAGCTCGATCCCGACACCGTCGCGTCGGCGAAATCGTACGAAGCGGCGCGGCTCGCCTCGGGCGCCGCTTGCGACGCGGTGAGGCGAGTGCTTGCGGGCGAGGACCGGCAAGCGCTCTGCCTCCATCGTCCGCCAGGCCATCACGCCCTCCGCGACCGCGCGATGGGCTTCTGTTTTTTCAACCATGTCGCCGTTGCCGCTCGAGCGGCGATCGATGACGCGGGACTAAAACGGGTGTTGATCATCGATTGGGACGTTCATCACGGCAACGGCACTCAAGACGCCTTCTACGAGGACGGCGCGGTCGCCTTCTATTCCATCCATCGTTCGCCGTTCTATCCCGGCACGGGCGACGCCAGCGAAACGGGCAGCGGCAAGGGCCTGGGCTGTGTGAAGAACGTGCCGATGGCCCACGGCTGTGGCCGCGAGACGTTCGTCCGCCAGTACCGCGAGTCGCTCGTCAGTTTCGCCGACAAAATAAAACCCGAACTCGTGCTCGTCAGCGCCGGGTTCGACGCGCACCACGCCGACCCCGTGGGCTCGCTGCACCTGGAAGTCGAGGACTTCGCGACGCTCACCCAAGTGGCGCTCGACATCGCCGCCGCGCATGCCGCCGGCCGGTTCGTCAGCTTGCTCGAAGGCGGCTACAACCTCGACATCCTGCCGCTGTGCGTCGCCACCCACCTGGAAACGATGCTCGCCGCAATGCCGGCCTCGTGACGCTGACCCTGCTCACCGCTGACTCGCGGCCTAAGCGGGGCTGACTCGCGGCCGAGGCGTGGCCGAGCCAGGGCCGACGACCGCTCAAAGCCCTTGCAGCGCGTCTTCGATCATGCCCAGGTAGAAGAAGAACAGGCGGAAGATCAAGAAAACCACGAACACGGCGACCGCCGCTCCGATGGCGATCGTCGCGGCGGTGGTCAGCAGTTTGTTCGCGAGCTTCGCGCGTTCCGAATAATCGCGGGAAACGACGTCGAGCGATTCGGCGACCGCGCCGGCGTGCTCGGCCGATTCCAACGCCATCAGAAAATCGTCGGGAAACCGGCCTGTCGACCGCAACGCCTCGTGGAATTCGCCGCCGCGAAGGATCACGGCGTCGGCTTGGTCCGCCGTCTCTTCGTAGTAGGCCAGTTGCGAACTGCGGAGCGAAAGACGGAGCGCGCGCCGCGCGTCCGATCCCGATTCGAGCGCCAACGACAGCGTCCACGCCATGCGGGCCAAGGCGTTCATCCGCAGACACTTGCCAATCACCGGCAACGCCAACAGCACGCGAGCGATCGGCGCCCCAAGCCAACCTTGTTTGAAGGCGAGCGCTACGAGCAACACGTTCGCGGCCAGAAAACCGATGCCGCCGAAGTAAATGGCCAAGCCACGGGCGCCAACCAGTCCAAACCCAAGCGGGTCGACCATTTCGCCTTCGTTGCGTTCCGTGATCCAACCGAAGATCCAAATCAAGAATCCCACCAACAGCACGGCGAAAACAAACTGGATGGCCGGCCAGAGAATTCCAATCAGAAAATTGCGCCGCAGTTCCGCGATGTGCTCGTAGTGGTCGGCTAGGCGAGTGAACACGGTGTCCATCTTGCCCGTCTGCTCGCCCAGTTCCACCATGTCCGCCACAAGCGACGGAAACACGCCGCCGCACCCGCGTAGCGACTGCGACAATGCGTCGCCGTCCGCCGTGCGACGGCCGATTTCCTGGAACGCCGCCCGCTGGCCCAGCGGGCCGCTCTGCGTCTCCATCGCCCAGATCCGCCGCGGATCCACGCCCGCTCGATAGCCCGACGCCAAGCGACGCAGGAGATAAACCAGCGGCCGCAGACCGATCCGTTGGCCCAGCCGCCGAGGCCGGGCAGTCGGCGGAATCTTGGGCTGCGTCATTTCCGCGCGGCCGTCGCTGTCGCCATCGCCGGCGCCGCCGCGGTTGACGGCGCGGCCGACCGCCACCCCGAATCGTCCCACCGATCGGTTCGCGGAGCCGTGACGCTCGGGACCACCCGCCGCACCGGATGAGCAACGCTGGGGCTCGAAGCGGCAACCCGATCGCGCGGCACGATCAGCCGCGGTGTCGTCTGCTGGGGAACCCGAAACGGCGCCGCATCCGGGTCGGGTACCGGCGTTACGCGCGTCGGCGCTTCACGCCCGCTGGATGGCGGACTCGGAGCTTGACTCGAGGATCGACTCGATGGCGGACTCGATGAGGCCGGAGGCGAAACGGCGGACCGCAGGGAACTGCCGCTGCGAGCCGACGGCACAAACGTGGTGTTCGGACTCGAAAGCGGTGGACCGCTCTCATAAGCATCGCTGCGGGGCGGGTTGCTGTTAGATGGGTTGCTGTTAGACGGGTTGCTGCCAGACGGGTTGCCATTCGAGTCGCCGTTGCCGGCGTCTTCCGTAACGGGAACTTTTTGCAGCAGGCCTTGAGTGGCGTTCGGTTCGGCGGCTCCAGACCGGAAGGTGTCTGTCGGCGCGGCGGCAGGCGGCTCGGCGGACGGAGCGGGCGGGATGTAAGGCGGAACTGCGGACGATGCGCCGTTCGACGAAAACGAAGGCACAGGCACCAGCGAGCCGCTCGGAACGGGACTGAGCGGCGGATAGTTCACGGAATTCGCACCCTCGCCCGGCAAGAGTGTCGGCCGAGTGTTCGCGGCCGGCACATTTGCGGCCGGCATGTTCGCGGCTGGCATGTTCGCGGCTGGCATATTCGCGTTGCTCGGAGATGGCATGACGATCGTCTGGGGCGGTGGCGCCACCGGCGCGGCGACGATCGACGGCGTGCTTGGCATGGTCCACCCCGAGTAGCTTTGACTGGGCTGGCAGAGACCGTTCACGCACGTGTTGGGCTGGCCCGGAGCGACGCTCGGCATGACCACAGCGGGCGCACCGAGCGCGGTTCCACCCGAGGAGGGAAGCGGCTGATAGCGGGACAGGAACGAGCGGCCGGCAACGGGGACCCGTTGCACCTGCCACGCGGTCGCCGTACACGGCTGCATGGCGGTCGTGACGGCGCCGGTCGTCGGATCCACCACGCTGACTGGGCGATAATAAGTGACAGGCACTCGGACCCATTGATCGCGATAGGACAGGTACGGCGCGTAGTTCACAATCGTGGGCCGCGCGGAGCTGACAGCGCCTGGCATTACGCCTGGCATGACCCCAGGCATTACGCCTGGCGTGGCCCCTGGAACGGCGGTCGGGGCGGGACAGGTCGGGCACGTCGCGCTGTTAGCGGCGGCCGACGAAGCGTAGTAAGTCGCTTGAGTGGCCGGCGGGTAGTAAGTCGCTTGAGTGGCCGGCGCGTAGTAGGTCGCTTGAGCCACCGGCGCCGCAGAGGTCACCGTCGAGGCGGCCGCAGTGGCAGGCGCGTAGTACGTCGTCTGCGAAACCAACGGCGGGAAGTTCGTCATCCGCGGACCGATCGCCGGACCGGGCGTCACGGTACTGGGGAACGACGGATTAGGCTGCAGAAAACCCGGCTGGGCAGCGCCAGGCTGAATCACCGTACCCGGCTGGATCACGGCCCCCGGCTGAATCACCGGACCGGGAAGCGTCGGCGGCGTGTTGGCCGCCGGATAATACGGATTCGGCTTCGGTGTGTTGCAGTTGCCGCTGGAACAACTGCTCGGCGGCGGCTGACACCAACTCTTAAACCAGTCGATGATCGGACCCGCTTGCGCAGTGCGTTCCGAGCCCGCCGCCAACGCTGCCGCCATTCCCAGCCCGTAGCTCCAGCGTCGCCATCGTGTCCGCATTCCGGCATCTCCCGCAGTTCTGGCCCACTTCACTTGCGCAGTTCTTGTGCGGCTGGCGGCCAAATGAACCAACGTCAGCGCCGCCACGGCCCGCCCATCGAACGCCATCCCAATCATCCAGACAGTCCAGACGTCGGACCACGGAGTGGTCCGCGACTTTCAATCCGGACGTCGGACCACGGAGTGGTCCGCGACTTTCGCGAAGCCCGCACATCGCGTGCAACCCGCTCAATCGTAAACCGGACCAGCGAGCTGGGAAGTAGTATGTTTAGAAAAAATTGTCGGAATTTGTCAGATTTGCGGCGGCTGATCGATCCGCCGCCGGCGCGACTCATACAGGTCGTAAAGTCGAAACAGCGACTCGCGAATGTCGCCGCCATGCCGCTCGTAAGCGAAACGGACGTCGTCGGATGCGATGAGCGGCGGGAAACCGGCCAGCAGCCGTTCGACCAATCGTTCCAGCAGTTCCACGTTAGGCTCGGTGCGCCACAGGGTCGGCAGGCCCGCCTCACGATGGGAGGTGACGAGCAGGCCGGTGCCATGGCGGCGGCAGGCCCGCCGCAGACGTCGCCGGGGACAAAAGCCAAGTTGTTCATAACTGTCCACCAGCACGACGGCTCCGCGCGGGAACGCCAGCTGGTCGGCACCGCGCGGTAACTGCTGTCCGGGCGCGGTTCCAAATAGGACCGTCGAGCGGCCGCGACTTTCAGCCAATAGGGCGAAGGCGCGGAGCAGCGTTGACTTCCCCGAGCCATGCGGGCCGAAGATTTGTCCGCGCTCGCCGGCGGCGACGAACCGTTCCCAGAGGCCCTCGAGCGACTCGTGCGGGGGAAACTCGAACGCCAACGCCCCAGGGCGGACACGCGCGGTCGAGAACGGATTCAGATCGGCGTCGCGTGAAGTCATCGCTCGCTGCGTCCTTTCAACGCGAACGACCCGTCAACCGCCCCTGGCCGGAACGGGTTGCTCGAACAAGCAGACATAGTAGCCAGGGTAGGTCTCCACGATGCCCCGAGCCCGAAAACCATGGGACTCGTAGAACCCGCGTAGCCACGCGTTGTCGGCGTGGCAATCAAGCCGCACGACGGCGGCGTGGCTGCGGCGGGCATCGTCGAGGCACCAGCGGAGAATACGCGGGCCGACACGGCGCCCGCGGGCCGTGGGTGCGACCACCATCCCCGCAAGGTACCACGCCGCAGGTCGATCGCTCACGGTGTCCCACATCGCGGGTGGATGGGAATCCCAATTGAAATAGCCAACCGGTTGGCCGCCGCTCCAAACGGACCGCAGCGTGCCTTGAGCGACGCGTTGCCGCATCTCTTCCGCGAATTCCTCGTGAGCGGCGGGCAGGTACTGGGCCAGCCCTTTGGCGCGAAGACGCTGCTGCGCGTGGCGGGAAAACGCCAAGTAAGCGGGAAGCTCATCGAGCCGCGCGGGGCGGACCGCCAAGCCACCCTGAATATCGTCTTCGAGCTCGGCTGGCAACGGCAACGGACCGCGCTGAGCGGCCGCGCACGCTTCGTCGATCTGCTCGCGCGTTTGAAAGCCGATGATCGCGGCCGTGACCGCCGGATGTCCGAGCGAGAAGCGGACCGCCGCTTCGGCGAGTCCACCGTCGAGCGCACCGTCGAGTCCGCCGTCGAGTCCGCCGTCGAGCGCGGTCCACGCCGTTCGCCAGCGGACCGCTCGGGCTTCGTCGCGACGATACAGGTCCAGCGGAAAGAACTTGGTCTGGAAGGTGTGCGCGCTGGGAGGGTGGTTCGCGAGCGCGCCACCGGCGAACACGCGGATCGCGAACACCCCCATTCCTTGGGCTTGGCATTCGGCGAAAAAACCGCCGTAATCCGTTTCAACGAACGCTGGCCCGACCGGCCAGCCAGCGGACGGATTGGCGAGGCTGAACGGCGTTTGCACGGTATCGAACCGCCCGCTGGCCGCGACCGCTCGCAGCGCTTCGGCGTGTCCTATGCCCGTGAAGCCGATCAGCGAAACAAGACCTTCGTCGCGGATTCGTTCCAGCGTGTCCGCGACGCCGTTTGGCCCCAGCACGTCGTCGATGCTCAGCGAGGTCGGTTCGTCGCCACGTTGGCGGGTGATCGCATTGTGCAATTGCAGCAGCGTCACGCGACGCGTTCGCAGGCGCCGGCAACTGGCGGCAAGCGATTCGCGAATCGCCTGATCGAGTCGCCCGAAGTCGCTCGGCGCGAGGCGGACTTTGGTCGCGAGATGGACGCTGTCGAGCGCGCCCAGTTCGTGGAGCGCGGCGCCAAGGTTGGTTTCCGAGCGGCCTTCGCCATAGCCGGCGGCCGTGTCGAACCAGTGGATGCCGCGATCGAGCGCGTGGCGGAGTAGTTGGCGGCCAGCCTCCGCGGCGGCCGCACTATCCGCGTGGGTGAACGCGGCAGGCACCGGCCCAGCGCCGAGCGCGATGCGGGAAATGACCAGCGACGAACGTCCCAGGCGAACTTGCAGCATGGCGGCCAGTATACGCCGGGGCGCGAAATGGCGGGCCACGGCGTAGAATGGCGGTCAGATTAGTCGGTCCAAGGAGTCGTCACGATGATACGCGTCAGGTTGCATGGGCGGGGCGGCCACGGCGTGAAGACGGCGGGGCGAATCGTGGGCAGCGCCGCGTTCCACGCCGGTTTGCACGGACAGGACGCGCCGGTTTACGGAGCCGAACGGCGCGGCGCCGCCGTGGCGTCGTACGCTTGGCTCGATCGCGGACCGATTCGCGAACGCGGCATGATCGCGCGGCCCGACCTGATCGTGCTCGCCGACGAAACATTGCTCGCCGATCCCGCCTCGGGCGTGCTCGCTGGAGCCGACTCGGCCACCGCGTTGTTCGTCAACACGGACCGCGTCGAGTCGTTGGCGTTGCCCGAGGCGTTGCGATCGCGCGTGATCGCCATCGATCTGACGTCGCGAACCCTGGCGGCGCTGGGCCGAGCGGCGGCGTTGAGCGCGAGTCTCGGCGCGGCGACGGTCAGGTTGCTGGGCGCCATTCCGCTCGAAGCGCTGATCGAAGCGCTCCGCGACGAACTGACGTCGATCGGCGTCGCGCCGGCTGAACTGGCCAAGAACGAACAACTCGCGCGGGACGTTTTCGCCGCGCTCGAACCGCTCGCGGTGGTCGACTCGGGTACCTCGTTGACGCTCGCCCCACACGGCGGACACGCGGCGACCGCCCCGCCAGTCGTCGCGCAGTTCGGCATCGCCCAGTCAGTCGCCACGCAGCCAGTCGTTGTACTTCCAGTCGTCGATCGTCCAAGTGGTTCGCAACTTGAAGACGCGCAGCCAAACAGCGTCCAGCTAAGCGGAAGCCCGCAAAGCGACACGTTGGCGCGGGTCGAATATGAGGGCGTGATGCGGGGGACGCCCAGCGTGCTGGCGGGCGGCAATTCGGCCGCGCGGCACACGGGCGCGTGGCGGGTGCAGCGGCCGGTCATCGATCCCGCATTGTGTTCGCGGTGCGGGCTGTGTTTCGTGCAATGTCCGGATGGCGTGATCTCGTTGGATGCGGAAGGCTATCCGGTCATCGACTACGACCATTGCAAAGGCTGTTTGCTTTGCCATCGAGTTTGTCCGGTCAAGGCGATTCACGAGGAACGGGAGACGCGGGCATGGTAGGTGGCGGGACACGCAAACTGTTGACCGGCAACGCGGCGGCGGCGTGGGGCGCGCGGCTGGCGCGCGTCGACTACGTCCCGGCGTTTCCGATCACGCCGCAGACGGAAATTATCGAGTTGCTTTCCGACTGGTTCGGCGACGGCACGCTGCGCGGGAAGTTTGTGACGTTGGACAGCGAGCACTCGATGCTGACGGCGGCCGGCGCGGCGGCGGCGGCGGGCGTGCGGGTCTTCACGGCCACATCGAGCCAAGGCTTGGTGTACGGGCTGGAACTGCTCTACACGCTGGCCGGTTGGCGGGTGCCGCTGGTGTTGGTGAACGTGTCACGCGGGCTAAGCGCGCCGATCACTTTGGGGCCGGATCACAACGACGTGCTCGCCGCGCGGGACTCGGGGTTTTTGCAACTGCATGCCGAGACTTGCCAGGAAGTGCTCGACTTCATCCTGATGGCGTATCGCTTGGCGGAGTCGCCGAATGTTTCCGTGCCGGTGCTCGTGAACTTGGATGGCTTTCAGTTGTCGTTCACGCGGGAAGCGGTCGAGTTGCCGTCGGCGGAGCAAGCGGGGCGGTTCCTCGGGCCATTCCAGCCGTTGCATCCCGGTTTTCGCCATTCGCGGCCGGTCGCGCAAGGGGTCGCGGTGTTGGACGGGGCGACATACAGCTACTTCCGCTACCAACTGCATCGCGCGGTGGAGAATGGGCTCGCCGAGTTTCCTCGGGTCGCGGCGGAGTTCGCCGAGACGTTCGGCCGAAGCTACTCGCCGATCGACCTATATCGAGCGGACGACGCCGAAACGCTGCTGGTCATGATCGGCTCGTACGCGACCAAGGCGAAGGCGGCGGTCGATCGGTGGCGGGCCGCGGGCCGCCGAATTGGCTTGGCGCGGCTGCGATTGTTGCGGCCGCTGCCAGCGGCGGAACTGCG
>JBIKVL010000117.1:0-8538 GCA_044356875.1 Pirellulaceae bacterium
CGCGGCTCGGCTGATGAGGGCGCGCGGCGCGGTTCATCAGCCGGTTCAGCGCAAGCGGCCGGTTTTCGTTTGGTTCAGGCCGCGACCGCCTAGAACCGGCCGCTGGCGCGGCTCGGCTGATGAGGGCGCGCGGCCGGTTTGATCAGCCGGTTCAGCGCAAGCGGCCGGTTTTCGTTTGGTTCAGGCCGCGACCGCCTAGAACCGGCCGCTGGCGCGGCTCGGCTGATGAGGTGCGGCGCGGTTTTCGTTCGGTTCAGGCCGAGTCCGCCTAGAACCGGCCGCTGGCGCGGCTCGGCTGATCGGGAAAAAAATGTCTCACGCTGGGAATTGTGGCTACGTAGAATGGGGCGAATGGGCGGGATTGGCGGGTTGCGGACGGAAATTGGACTAGTGGCCATTGGCGGGCTGCGGTAAATTTTCGTCCGCACAGGGAGGTGCTCCATGTCCGGCGAATTGACGCGGTTCATTCACGCGAGCGATTTTCATCTCGAACAGCCGTTGTACGGGCTGGCTTCGATTCCGGATCATTTGCGCGATCTCGCGCTCGACGCGCCGTATCTCGCCGCCACCCGAGTGTTCGACAGCGCAATTCTCGAACATGTCGACTTCGTCGTGCTGTCCGGCGATCTGCTCGACCCGCTTCACGCCGGCCCACGAGGGCTCGCGTTCCTCTTGGAACAGTTCCAGCGACTCCGCGAACGCGGCATCCAAGTTTTCTGGGCCGGTGGCCGTATCGACTCGCCCGAGGCTTGGCCGGCCACCGTGCCGCTACCGGCCAACGTTCATCTCTTCGGTTCCGGACGGCTTGAAGATCGCGTGGTCGAACGCGACGGCGAACCGTGCGCGGCGGTCGTCGGGATCAGTTGGAGCGATCGGCTGCGCGTGCATCCTTCCGAGTTTCGCGGGGACGCCAGCGAGCGTTTCAAGATCGCCGTCGTGCATGGCGAATTCGACCCCGCGGCGCTCGTGCGGCAAAACATCCAGTATTGGGCGCTCGGCGGCGAGCACCAGCGGCGAACGCTCTACAGCACCCCCTACGCCGCCCACTACCCCGGGTCGCCGCAGGGACGGTGCGGCGAGGAGACCGGTCCGCATGGCTGCACGCTCGTCAGCGTGGATCCCGATGGAAAAACGCGGATGCAGGCGATTCCCACCGATGTGCTCCGCTGGCATGAAGAGCGGATCGTGGTGAGCGAGTCGATGACGAAGAACGACCTGGAACGCGTGCTCCGCGACCGGATGCAGGCGCTCGCCGCCGAAGTGGGCGATCGAGCGTTGCTCATCCGACTGCGCCTAGAGGCCAGCGGCCGGTTGGCGGGGGGACTTCGTCATAGCGGGATGGCGGATGAGTTCGCGGCGGAGCTGCGAACCGAGTATGGCCATCGTCGTCATCCGGCCTGGATCGTGGCGATCGATGTCGAGCCGCCGTCGACGTTGCCGGTCGAGTGGTACGAAGAGGACTCGATTCTGGGCGACTTTCTCCGCTCGGTGCGGGCCCATGAGCAAGGCAAGGCGGAGCCGCTGCGGCTTTCGAGTTACCTGTCCGACGAGCAGGCTGCCGGACCGTTTGGTCGGGCGTTGGAGATCGCCGACCCGGCGGCCCGCGCCCGTTTGATGCGGCATGCGGCCGTATTGGGCATCGACATGTTGCGCGGAGAGCTCGCCAACGAAGATTGAGCGCGCCGGAAGGAGGCACCGTGAAGATCACGGACATTCGAATTGATGGGTTCGGTATCTGGACCGATTTGTCGGTGCGCGAATTGGCCGGCGACGTGACCGTTTTCCACGGCCCGAACGAAGCCGGCAAAACGACCCTCATGCAGTTCATGCGGGCCATCCTGTACGGGTTTTCGAAAGAGCGCCGCGCCCGCTATCTGCCGCCCGTGCATGGCGGCCGCCCCGGCGGCTCGATGCGTCTCGCCACGCTACGCGGCGAATTCGACGTGGTCCGGCGTATGGTCGCGCTCGACGCGGAAGAGTCGCTCGGCGATGTCATGCTGCTCGACGAGGACGGCAACGCCCAAGGTTCCCACCAGCTGAGCTCGCTGCTCGGCGGCGTCGACGAATCGATTTTCACGAACGTGTTCGCGATCGGACTGCGGGAGATACAGGAACTCGGGACGCTCAACGATTCCGCGGCCGCCGACCATCTCTACAAGCTGACCAGCGGCCTCGACCGGGTGTCGCTGATCGATGTCGTCCGCCAGTTGGCCGACTCGCGCCGCGAGATCCTTCCGGCCGACGACCGTCCCTCGCGCCTCGCCAAGCTGCTTGCCCAGCGCGAAAAGCTCCGCAATGAAATCGAGGAATGGGCGACTCGCGGCCGCCGCTGGCCGCAGTTGATGGCCGAGCGGGCGGAACGCAGCCGCGAGATCGAGCAAGTCGAGCTCGGCATGACCGAGTTGCAGCGGCAGATCCAGCAGTACGACACGCTGCTGCAAGTCCGCGACAAGTGGCAGGCCCGCCGCGCGGTTGACGAGCAGCTCGCATTGTTCGGCTCGGCGGCCGACTTGCCGCCCGACACGCTCGAACAGCTCGAACACTTCAACAATGAAATCAAGGCTTATCGCCGCCGCTTGCACGCGGCGCGAAAGCAGCGGTCGGCGTTGCGGGAGGAGCTCTCCCGGCACGTTTATCAACGCACGGTGGTCGGACAGGCGTCCCGGATCCAGGCGCTTGGCGAGCACGCTCCCTGGATCGGATCGCTGGAGGAAGAGGTCGCGCGATTGCAAACCGAGGTCGTGTCGCTGGAACGCGAAGTCGAAACGCGCCGCCCGCAGCTCGAAGGCCCTGGTGGCGCCGCGCGCGGCAAACTGCCCGACCTGACGCCCAAAACGCTCTCGTTGCTCCGCACGCCCGCCGGCCGGATGAACCATTTCCAAAAGCTGGTGGAACGCACGCAAGCCGAGGCGCAGTCGGTGAAAAACCGCACCGAACAGGCGATGCAACGCGTGACGTCCGAGCTCGCGGACCTCGACGAATCGAGCCTCGCGGCGGCGCTCGAAAAAACCGGCGTGCGGGTCGCCCAACTGCGCCGCCGTATCCAGGTGGAGGAGCGGCTCGAGCAGCTGCAGTTGCAGCGCTCCGAGCTCGATGGCCAAAGCCAGGAGCTGTTTGACTGGCAGGTGATGCCGTTCGAAAAAATGGTGTGGCTATTCGGCGCCTTCGTGCTCAGCACCGTCATGATTCTCGGCGGCGTGTTCGGCGGGGTGCTTTGGGGCTTCGATTGGTTCTTCGGTCTGCTGTTGACGTTCTTCGGCTTTGTCGGGCTCGGGGCGGCCATCGTCTGGAAGCTCGATTGGGAACGCAACTCCGAGCGGCAACTGCAATCGTGCGAGCGGCAGCTGGAACTGCTCGATCAGCAGTTGGAGGAAGCGCAAGCGGAACGCGACCAGCTCGACCAGCAACTGCCGCAGGGCGGCGGACCGCTCGATACGCGGCTGGCGGCGGCCGAGCGGCAATTGGCACATCTTGAACAATTGGCGCCGATGGACGCCCAGCGCCACGAGTCGGGCCAGCATGTGGAAACGGTCGAACGCCGTGCGGCGAAGGCGATCGAGGAGCTCAAGGAAGCGAAGAAGAACTGGCAGGTCGCGTTGCGGGCGGCGGGCTTGCCCGAGCAGCTTTCCCCTAACGACGTGCGGCAATTGGTGCGCGGTTTCCGCGCGGTGCTCGTCGTTCGCAAACAACTGAATCAACGCCGTGACGAGTTGGAGACGCGGCGGCGCGAACTCGCGTCGCTCGCCGGCCGCATCCAGGAACTGTTCGTCGAGCTGGCTTTGACGCCCGAGTCCGACAGCGCGCAAGCCCAGCTCAAGCAATTGGCCGCGACGCTTGCCGAACAGCAAAATGTGCTCGAACGGCGCCGCGACACGCTGCGGCAACTCAAGCAGCTCAAGGGCCGTTGGCAGCGGGCGGTGAAAGGCTACGAGGCGGCGGTGAAGGGGCGGCGGGCGCTGTTGGCTAAAGCCGAAGCGGCCGACGAAGGCCAACTGCGGCAAATGTTCGCCAAGCAACACCAGGCGCTCGCGCTCCGCGGACAACGCGACGAATTGACGCAGTCGATTCAGTTGGCGGTCGGCGAGCATTGGCCGGAAGAGGCGATGCACCGCGAATTCACCGCGCGCGGCGAAGACGTTCCCGAACAAAAGCGAACGCGGCTGACGGAACGACTGCAGCAATCCCGCGGCGAACTGACCCGCCTGCACGAGGAACGAGGCCAGCTTGGCGCCGAAATGAAAGCGATGGTCGCCGAACGCCGCATGGACATCGCGCGGCTGGAACTGGGCGTCGTCGAACAGCAGATCGAAGAGGCGATCGAGCGCTGGCAAATCCTGTCGCTCACTGGGCTGCTGTTGGAGTCGGTCCGCAGTATCTACGAGTCGACTCGCCAACCCGAGACGCTGCGCGAAGCGTCGCTCTTTCTGCAACGACTGACCCAGGGTCAGTATGTCCGTGTTTGGACGCCGATCGAGGACAAAGTGCTGCGGGTCGACGACCAGCAGGGCCGATCGCTCGGGTTGGAAAAGTTAAGCAGCGGCACTCGCGAAGCGGTGTTCCTCAGTTTGCGGTTGGCGCTCGTCGCCGGCTACGCCCGTCGCGGCGCTTCGTTGCCATTGATCCTGGACGACGTGCTGGTCAACTTCGACACGGCCCGCGTGCAAGCGGCGGCTCGCGTGTTGTGCGAGTTCGCGCGGCAGGGCCACCAGCTGATGATGTTCACCTGCCACGAGCACATTTTGCGGATCTTCCAAGAGGCGGGCGCCGAGGCTCGGCTTTTGCCCAATCGCGAAGGCGGGCAACGGGAAGACATCCCCGCGCTGCCGCTCGCCGCAGCCGTTCCTCCCCCGCCACCGGTCGCGACGTTGGAACCGCCGCCTCCGGCCGAGGAACCGCCGCCGATGCCGGCGCCCGTTCGGCCGGCCGCCGCCAACGACGACGAGCGTGGCAAACGTCGGCGGTTGGAAACGAAGCGCGAACGGCGGCTCGAGCGCCGCCGCGCCGCCGCCGTGGAAACGCCCGTCGCGCCAGCTCCGCCGATCGTGGAACCGCTCGAGGAAGAATACGCCGAGCCTCAGGCCGTGGAGGCGATGGACGAGCCGCCAGTCATGGAAAAGGCAGTGGTGGAGCCGCCGGTTGAACCGCGGCCAACGGCTCCGCGAGTGGAACCGGACGAGTATCGGTTGGCGGACGAGGAGCCGCTACAACGTTCGCGACGCCTCAATCCGCTGCCGTTTCTGCATGCCAAGGAACCGATTGAAGATGAGGGAGGCGGCGACGAGTTGGCGATGGCTCCGCCGACTCGGGAGCAACGCGACCGCGAGCTGGCCGGCGAAACGCGAGTGGCACCGCCGACGCCCATGCCGCCTCCTGGCGACGAACCGCAGAAACCGCGGTCGAACCGACGGCCGCCCCCCGAGCGGCGTTTTACGTGGGAATCGCCGGAAATGTACTGGCGCGATCGGGACCAAGAGGCATTGGTCTAGCGGTCCGTCGTTGTCCGCCAAGCCGAAGGCGCTGGCTCGGTTACCAGCGCGAATCGGCGCCGCGATACGCAGCGGCTTGTTGGCCGAGCCATCGCCTGCGGCTCGGCGGTAAACGCAATACCGTTCAATGTTCCGTAAACAATTGCAGGATAGAAGGTTGCGTTGCGGTTTCTCGGGGCGGTCGGAACCCGATCGCCCGCAGTGCTACGGCACGTTTTCACGCGCGGTCAATCGTTGCCGATTTTTTGGCCGAAGGCCAAACTCAACGTAGCCTAGGGCAACGCCCTAGGACGCGTGACCGACCCATCACAATTGGTTGGCTGAAAGCCAACCTCACCATCGCCAATGGGAGGGATTGGCGAGATTCCACGAATTGCCGCAAAATGGGCCCTTTTGAGGCGACACAATGGATTGAGGTTGGCCTTCAGCCAACCAAAGGGAGGTGTTTCGGTAACTCGCGTTTTCCCAGGGTGCATTGCTTGGCCCACCTGGGGCGTTGCCCCAGGCTACGTTGAAGTTGGCCTTCGGCCAACAGGTACAACCGTCCTTAACTTGGGGTGAATCCGAGTGTCTTTATCCCTCTCTGTTGCAGCAGTCGCAAGCTTCAGAGCACCAGGGACTTAACGCTAATTGAACGGTATTGGCGGTAAACGAAGTGGCGGTGTTTGACGGACGGGCCGAGGCGGGGCACAATACTCGGCTGTCGTAAGGTCCGGTGGGCAAATCGCTCCTCACGGAGTTCGCGGCTTGCGGGACTCGGGGCTGTTTCGCGGTCATTTCGGTTGGTCGGCGCTGTATGGTGGTGGGATCGTCTTCTCGCGGACGTGGACCTGATGTTTCCGAGAACAGCGGAAGCGCGTCGGATCGTGTTCGCAGCGTGGCGTCGCTTTTCGCTTCGCCCGCGGTGGCCTTCGGGCCTGGACAGCCGCGATTCAAGGATCAAGTCGCGTTGATCACGGGTGCCAACGACAAAGGGATTGGCGGCGCGATCGCCGAGCGTCTGGCGCAGGAGGGAGCGGCGATTGTGGTGGCCACTCCGCATTTGCCCAAGCGGCTGATGAAACGGCTCGAACGGATTGAACAGGGAGTGGCCTATTCGCCGTGCGATGTGACGCGTGGCGACGACATTCGGCGGGCCGTCGACGTGGCGATGGGCGAGTTTGGCAAAATCGACGTGCTGGTCAACAACGCGGGTGTCGAGGTGGCTCGGCCGCTGCGGCAGTTTTCCGAGCGTCATTGGCGACAGTTGTTGGCGGTCAATCTGGATGGCGCCATCGCCATGACGCAGGCGACTTTGGACCATCTGTCCGAGCCGGGCGGAGTGGTGGTCAACATCGCTTCGGCGTTGGCGTTGGGCGGGTGCGCCGGTTTCTCGGTGTATAGCGCCAGCAAAGCCGGCCTGATGGGGTTCACGCAGTCGTTGGCGTGGGAATTGGCGCCGCGCCGGATTCGAGTTGTCGGCGTCGCGCCGGGACTGGTCCACACGCCGATGATCCACAAGCATTTCGAGCATCTTTCGGCGGACGATCGTCGGCAGATCGAGTCCTGTCATCCGCTCGGGATCGGCTCGCCGCACGACGTCGCGGCCGCGGTGGCGTTTCTCGCCAGTCCCGAGGCGCATTGGATCACCGGCGCCACGCTCCCGTTGGGCTACGCCAACCACTACCCCTTGCCTACCGAGTCGCTCATGCGCGGCGCCACGGAATAACGCCGCAGTCCCGTCGTTCACCGTCGAACTGAAGGTGACGGCCGGTCCCCCGAGCCACTGTTTGAAGCGTTTTCTACTTCCCGTATTCCGTTTGGCAAGCGCCTCCGCGAGGCCGGAAACGAGTTAATCTTGGCTCGACTGCGCAGGTTGCTTGACGGCATCGCCTCAGGTGGACTGGAACTCACGAGTAAGCGTTCGGCGGATACCGGTCGAGCGTTGCTGCTGTCGGGAGGAAGGCCAGGCCGATGTCGGTTGCGGAGGGCCATGGCATGGCGAGCAACCCGCGACGATGGTCGGGACGACACGCTGATCGTTTCACGTCGACATGCCGATCCGAGACAATCGGAGACGAACAGCGTCCCGCTCTCGTTGGCGTTCTTCTCCGTGCCTCTGTGCCTCCGTGAGATCCTATCTTTGAGAGCGAACATCATATGATGGCCAGTTTGAGATCGCGATGAACGTCGCCCTTCCAATGCGCGGGCAGCAACGCGTCTTGTCTTTTCGAACTTCTCCAACACGCGGCGACCGCTTATCGGCGCGAGTCGCTCAGCGGCTTCGCATCCATGCCTGGCTAACACAGCCTTCGTGGGCTTGGGCCACGGTGGCGGCGAAGTCGGCAAGGTAGCCGCGTTGCCGCGGAATGACCGGCGGTCTCCAAACCGCTCGACGACGATTCGCCGTCTCCGCGTCCACATGCCACTCGACGGTTCCATCCAGAATGTCGAAACTGATTTCGTCGCCGTCCTCGACCAACGCGATCGGGCCGCCCACAGCCGCCTCCGGCGAACAATGAACGCCAATCAATCCGTGCGAAATTCCCGATACCCGCGTATCGGAGATCAACGCGACCCGTCCCTTCAATTCGGGAACCGACAACGCCGATGCGGCTAGCACGACCTCGGGCATGCCCGCGGCCACCGGTCCAAGATACCGAAGCACGATCGTTTGGCCGGGCCGAATCCGCCCCTGCTCGACCGCCTCGGAAACCGCTCGCCCCGAATCGAAACAAGCGGCTGGTCCCCGAAACCGCGTGGTCGACGCGCTCGAAACTTTGAACACCATGCCTTCGGGCGCAAGGTTGCCGAAGCACACTTGCATGTCCGCGAACGGCTTGAACGGCGCGTCCGCCGCAGCGATCAACGCCGCGCCGCCCGCCGCGGCCGTCGGCGCCGGAGGATCAGCGGCGTCGGCGACGTTTTCCGACAACGTCTTGGTGGTGGCTGTGAGGATCCCGCCGTCGAGAACGCCAGCGCGGATGAGCGCCTTGATAAGCACCGAGGCGCCGCCCAAGCGATGCAGGTCGACCATGGTCTTCTCGCCCCGCGGCGCGAAAGAGCACACCAC
>JBIKVL010000118.1:0-8521 GCA_044356875.1 Pirellulaceae bacterium
AGTTCCGCGAACTGCTGTCGACGTTCGTCTCGGCGACGAGAAAGATCGACGCGCCCGCCGGCCGCGAGCACCTTTACAAGGGCGAAGTCGGCGAATTGCCGGACCTACCGGCTATTTGATTCGGGATGCTCTTCGATCAAGTTCTTTCCGTGTCTGTCGGTGTTGGTCCGTGGCCAAGGATTTTCCCTCTTAAGGCTGTCATGAGTGACAACACCCGCGATGGGGCCCAAAGACGAGGCCTGATCGGAAACGGATCGAGCATCGCAGTTCCGCCCTTGGTGTCGGCGCTGACGCCCACGCCGACCATGCCGCCCTCGTCACCCACGCGGCCCACGCGGCGCCGTTGGCTGCAAGCGGCCGCAGCGGCCGGATTTCACGCCGGTTTGGGTGGCGGAGTTGCCGCCGCGTCGAACCCGGCGGCGACCGCGAGCGGGCCAGCGTTGATTGCGATCACCCTGGATTTGGAGATGAGTGCCCAGTATCCGAAGCGGGGCATGGTGGAATGGAATTACGAGAAGGGAAACTTGGACGAGGCGACGAAGCGGTATGCGCTCGAAGCGGCGCGGATGGTGCGCCGAGCGGGCGGCGTGTTGCACTTTTTTTGCGTTGGGCGGGTTCTTGAGCAACCCGACGTCGAGTGGCTGCGGGAGATCGCGGCGATGGGGCATCCGGTGGGCAACCACACGTATGACCATGTCAACGTGAAGGCGCGGGAGGCGGTCGAGGCCCAGTTCCGCTTTCAACGCTCGCCGTGGCTGGTGGCGGGCAAAACGGCGGCGGAAGTGGTGCGTGAAAATATTCGCGTCACGTCGGCGGCGCTCGAGTCGCGGGTGCGGATCAAAACCAACGGTTTCCGTACCCCGGGCGGGTTCCACGATGGGCTCGAAGACCGGCCGGATGTGCAGGAGCTGCTGTTGGATTTGGGGTATGCGTGGGTCAGTTCGAAGTACCCTCCCCATCCGGTTGGCAAACCTGGCGAGGCGCCGGGAGACGACGTCTACGCGGGAATCGTGGCCGCTCAAAAGGCGGCCCAGCCGTATCGGTATCCGACGGGGTTGGTCGAGATTCCGATGAGTCCGATCAGCGATGTCACCGCCTTCCGTTCCAACCAATGGAAGCTCGATTATTTCCTCAAAGCGATCGGCGACTCGGTCGATTGGGCGATCGCCCAACGCGCGGTCTTCGATTTCCTGGCCCATCCCTCGTGCCTGGTTGTGGAGGACCCCGAGTTCGCTACGATTCGCATGATCTGCGACCGCGTCGCCCGCGCTGGCGCCGCCTCCGCGGAACTCGTCGGCCTCGACCGCATCGCCGAACGAGTAAGGAATTAAGAGTTGTCAGTTGCCGTTTGTCAGTTGCCAGTTGTGCTTGGTCACTGGTCATTCTCGATTGGCCATTCTGCACTGGCCATTTTCAAGTCGTCGCTTCCACTTGCCCATCACAACTGACAACTGACAACTGGCAACTAGCAACTGTCAACCACCACTCACCAACCACCAACCACTACACGATGAATCTGCTTGGACGGCGCTACGATACGGGCGAAGCGGTGACGCTGCGAATGGAGGCGGGGCGGATCGCCTGGATCCGGCCGCTGCGGGATGTGGCGGCGGCGTCGCTGCCGTGGATCGCGCCGGGGTTTGTCGATCTGCAGATCAATGGCTACGGCGGCCGGGAATTCAACGAGCCGGGATTGGATCTGGATGGGGTCGAGCGGATTGTGATGGCGCAGGATGCGTGTGGCGTGGTCGCGTTTTGTCCGACGACGACGACGCATTCGGCGGAAACGCTGCTCGCGGCGGTGGGGACGATCGCGGCGGCGTGCGAACGCAGCGAGTCGGTTCGGCGGCGCGTCGTGGGGATTCATGTCGAAGGGCCGTACATTTCGCTCGAGGATGGACCGCGGGGGGCTCACCCGAAACAGCATGTGCGTCCGCCGGACTGGGACGAGTTCCAACGTTGGCAGGAGGCGGCGGGCGGCCGAGTGCGAATCCTGACGATGTCGCCCGAATACGAGGGATCGGCCGAGTTCATTCGTCGCGTGGTTGATTCGGGGACGGTCGTCGCCATTGGGCATACGAACGCCACTTCCAGCCAAATCCGAGCGGCGGTCGATGCGGGCGCTCGTTTCAGCACGCATTTGGGGAACGCCGCGCACCCTCGAATTCGCCGGCATCCGAACTACATCTGGGATCAACTGGCGGACGATCGTCTGCAGGCGACGTTGATTGTGGACGGGCACCATTTGCCGCCGAGCGTCGTGCAGTCGTTTGTGCGGGCGAAGACGCCGGATCGCTGCTTGATTGTGAGCGACATCACGGGAATGGCCGGCATGAAGCCGGGCGTGTACGAACAGACGTCGCTGGGGTCGATCGAGGTGTTGGAGGATGGCCGGCTGGTGGTTGGCGGCCAGCGCGATCTGCTGGCCGGTGCGTCCTTGCCGATCGGCGTGGGCGTCGTGAACCTGCAACGTTTCGCGGGTCTCGATCTGCGGACGGCGGTGGAGATGGCGAGCGTTCGGCCAGCGTTGCTGGCGGGCCATCCTGTCACTCGGCTCGAAGCGGGCGCGCCGGCGAATCTCATTCAGTTTGACTTGGCCGAGGATTCGTCGCTGCCGGCAACCGCCGCACTAAAGATTCACGCTACGATCATCTCCGGCGAAGTGGTGTACGGTCGCGGCCATGTGGCCTAACGATGACAGGAGGGCAGGGGAATGGCAGCCGCGAAGCGGGCGGTGGTGTTGCTGAGCGGCGGATTGGACTCGGCGACCGCTTTGGCGATTTGCCAGGAGGCGGGTTACGAGGCTTACGCGATCAGCTTTCGGTACGGCCAGCGGCACGCGGTCGAGCTCGCGGCGGCCGCCGCAATCGCTCGGGCTCGTCGAGTGGCTCGGCATGTGGTGGTCGACATCGATTTGCGGCCGTTCGGTGGGTCGGCGTTGACGGCGGATGATATTCCCGTGCCCAAGCATGGCGACGTCGCCGAGATCGGGGCGGGAATTCCAGTGACTTATGTGCCGGCGCGGAACACGATTTTTCTGTCGCTGGCGCTGGGATGGGCGGAGACGCTGGACACGGGCGATCTGTTCGTGGGCGTGAACGCCGTCGACTACAGCGGCTATCCGGATTGCCGTCCCGAGTACATCGAGGCATACCAGGCGATGGCGCGGTTGGCGACGCGGGCGTCGGTGTTGGGCGAGCGGCCGGTGACGATCCACGCGCCGCTGATCCACTTTACGAAGGCGGAGATCATCCGCCGCGGTGTCGAACTGGGCGTTGATTACTCGTTGACGACCAGTTGTTACGATCCCGACGCCGAGGGCCGAGCGTGCGGCCGCTGCGACTCGTGCCTGCTGCGGCAACGCGGTTTCGCCGACGCGGGCATATCCGACCCAACCCGCTACGTGGTGTCTTTTAGATAGTGTTTTTCAGGGTGGAGGAGGAATGAACCACGGATGGCACGGATTGAACGGATGGATTGGATGACACAAATGATACAAATAGCACATTTGCAAGCACGGCTTCTTCTATCCGTGTCCATTTGTGTCATCCGTGGTGGACCTCTCCGGACGGCCTCACGCTTCGGACTTCTGGCGGTCGACCCATTGTTCCAGGGCTTGGAATTGGCGGACGAAGTTGTGCTCGGTGGTGCCGAGTGGGCTTTTGAAGAAGCTCGATAGAAAGGTCAGCAGGCCCGTTTCCCCGCGGCGGGCGGCGAACTCAACGAGCCGCGCGAGGTCGATGACCAGCGGCGCGGCGAGTAGCGAGTCGCAGCCTTGCCACGTGAAGGTCAGCACCATCGGCGTGCCGAGAAAGCCTTTGAAGTGGATGTGGTCCCACGCCGTCTTCCAGTCGCCCAAGCTCTCGATGTACTCGATGCTGACCAAGGTCTGCGGGCTGTAACCCAAAATCTGGTGCAGCAGGCGATCCTTGCTGCGGACTTTCGTCCGCTTGTTGGCGGGATCGTCGAGCACCTTGCCGTCCATGTTGCCGAAGATGTTGTGCCCCACCCAGCTCATCACGGGCAGGTTCCGAGCGGCGAACATCGGGGCCAGGACGCTCTTCATCAGCGTTTCGCCCGTCTTGCCGTCATGGCCCATGTGGCAGACGCCGCGTTCCAACGCCAGTTCGCAGATCGCGGCCGGGCCGGAGCCGACGGACGGCGTGAAATTCACGAACGGAACGGCCATGTCGAGCGCCGCGATCGCGTACAGGGAACTGGCAGGCAACGGGCATTTGCGAGCCGGCTTGTCGAGCAGTTTTTCGAGGTCTTTCCAGCGAGTTGGCAGCTGGCTTTCGTCGCACGGCGGCTCGGTCGAGGCGACGTTGATAACGATCAGCGAATCGAGCTGGTTGGACTCGCGGAAGTTCCGCAGGTCGGCTTGGATGCGTTCGAGCGCTTCGCGGGGCGTTTCGACCCGCTTCCTCAGTGGATCGTCGGCGAACTTCTCGATCGTGGAGCCGACGTTCAACAGCGTGCCGGGGACGATGTTGCGGTCGATCCGGTCGAGTTCCGACTTGCAGCGGGCGATCAATTGATCGTCGAGCGCGCGGCTCTCGCGATGCAGCTTCATCGCCTCTTCGTACAGCGTCGCCGTGCGGATCTCGTGGCCGCCGATGACGACGTCTTTCCAAGTGAACAGGTCGAGATCTTGGAAGAGCGGCAACTGGGTGACGAGCCCCGGGTCGCCAGCCAGTCCCTTGCGAAGTGCGACCAAGCCAACGATCGCCGTGGTGGCGACGCCGCCTTTCGCGCCGATAAGCCAAACGCCTGTCCGCCTGCGAGCCATAGTGGGTTGGATCTTCCGGAAGTCTAGTGGGGTGGGAAGGAATCGCGGGGCCTACCTCGAACCGGATCGTGAAGGTAGCATGATTGTTCGCGTCGCCCCTGTAAAGCGTCAGGCCCTGGTTCCCGTGCAAACCGGCCGTTTTCCGGAGTTTTCGCCGTATGTTCGAGTTGTTGTCGATGGCGCCCCCCGATCCGATCCTCGGCCTGAACGAGGCCTTCCGGAAGGATACCAACCCGCGCAAGATCAACTTGAGCGTCGGCGTCTACAAGGACTCGCAGGGCAGCACGCCGATCCTGGCCAGCGTGAAGGAAGCCGAGCAGCGACTGCTGGTCAGCGAGACCAACAAAAGCTACCTCCCGATCGAGGGGGCGGCGAACTACGGCAAGTACGTTCGCGAGCTGTTGTTCGGAGCGGGCCATGAAATCCTGGCGTCCGGCCGCGCGACGACCGCCCAGACCCCGGGTGGCACCGGGGCCTTGAGGGTCGCCGCCGACTTGATCAAGCGGAAGCTGCCCGTCGGGAAAGTCTGGTTCAGCAAGCCGACGTGGGACAATCACCTCAATGTGTTTTCGTCCGCCGGTTTGGCTGTCGACTCGTACGCCTACATCGACGCCGCCGGCCAGGGGCTCGACTTCGACGGTTTGACGGCGGCGTTGGAAGCGATTCCCCGCGGCGACGCCGTTTGCCTGCACGCTTGCTGTCACAATCCGACGGGCATCGATCCGACGCCCGAACAGTGGCAGCGGATCGCGGACATCGTCCACGATCGCGGCCTGCTGCCGATCGTCGATTTCGCCTACCAAGGTTTCGGCGTGGGGATCGATGAAGACGCGGTCGGCCTCCGGGAGCTCGCCCGGCCCGGCAAAGAACTGCTCGTCTGCAGTTCGTTCTCGAAGAACTTCGGGCTGTACAACGAGCGGGTCGGAGCGTTGACGTTGGTCGCGCCGACGGCCGCCGCCGCCGACGCGGCGCTCAGCCACGCCAAAGTCTGCATCCGCGTCAATTACTCGAACCCCCCCTGCCACGGCGCCGCGATCATCTCGACGGTGCTCGGCGATATGGCCCTCCGAGCTCAATGGGAATCGGAAGTCGCCGAGATGCGGCAGCGCATCAGCGGCATGCGGCGCCTGTTCGTGGACACCATGAAGCGGAAGGCGCCGGGGCGCGATTTCTCGTTCATCAGCCGCCAACGCGGCATGTTCTCGTTCTCGGGACTCACGCCGTTGCAGGTCGACGAGTTGCGCACGCGTCACGGCATCTATGTGGTCGTCAACGGCGGACGGATCAACGTCGCCGGCATGACCGAAGGCAACATGGAACAACTGTGCGACGCGATCACCGCCGTGCTCGGGTAGGCTGAGGGATTGTTGCTAGTTGCTAGTTGCCAGTTGCTAGTTGCTAGTTGCCAGTTGCCAGTTGCCAGTTGCCAGTTGCCAGTTGCCAGTTGCCAGTTGCTAGTGAGTGGTGAGTAGTGAGTAGTGGCTGGAGGTTGGAAGCTGGAGGCTGAGGAACGTTGGGTTCCATCGCCGAGCCGTTAAACTTCCGGCTGCTCTCCAACCCGGCTCTACGAATGACCAGTGACGAATGACCAGTGACGAATGACCAGTGACGAATGACCAGTGACGAATGACCAGTGACGAATGACGAATGGCCAATGACCAGCGACTCATCGGAGCGGCGACGCTTAGCGCAAGGTGTGTTTGGCTGTTGACAGCGAGTCCCGTAGGAAGTGCGTCCCCGAAGGCTGTCCCACGTTGCGGTTGTGAACTTTGACCCGAGATTGGGACGATCTCTCTCGGCTGTCTCACCCTTTAAGGGCGATAGACCTCGGGTGTGTCTGATAACTCAGGGCGGCCGTTCACGACTGGGCCGCTTCGCTTTGCGCTAGGGCTATCCTGTTGCGGCCCTGCTTCGGAGCCCAGTGACTTGCGGCACCGCGCCGCCGTTCGCCCCTACGATCACGCAACTTCGAAACGGCTACGGACCAGCCACCTAACGCCAAGCCGCACGACCAGCCACGCCGCAAACCTGGCCTGATGCGAGTTCGCCATCGACATTGAGCCGATTGATTTCGACAGCGGCTAACCGGAGATTCTGTTGTGCCACATGATTTTTCAGTTTTCCAGGTCGGAACCGAGACGAGATTCGTGCCGAATCAAGAGCGCCAACGCCGAAGTCTTTCCATGATAATCAGTGCGCTCCCATTAACCATAATCATTGGGGGCGTAGGTTATTTATTTCCAAAATGGTCCAGCTTTGATCTACCTTCAACGCCCGTAGTGTTTGAAACACTGTGGGGCTACCTACTTGCGGGTTGGATGATCCTGGTCTTATTATTGTTTTCCTCGATCGCCTTTTTACTGTGGCGCGACCGCTCGGTTCCTTTGATTATCGATGCGGCGAATGGAGCTGTTAGGCACGGCGACAAGCTGATCTGTGAACCAGGTAGCGTGAAAGCCATTCGGCTAAAATGTGACGTCAAAGACGTTCGACATCACCTGTGCGAATTTGGTTTCGTTGTCAACTCTGGCGAGCTAAAGTGGATACCTTCGGTCTGGTTCTCGGCGCTCAGTGCGAGCGATGCCAAGGAAATCTCCAGCGAAATCGCCGCAATCCTGAAGGTTGACGTGCAACCCTACGAGTCGTTCTTCGGGGTCGAGGTGTTTCGTAAGCGATAAAAGCAAGGCGTCAAGGTTATCGGTCACTCGAACAAGCGGGCGGCGATCTTCTAGGCCGAGTCGAACAGGCTCAGGCTCGGTGCGAAGGTGTAGGGACTTCATTGGACCCCGGGGTGATCAGGACGGACTGTTGATCTTCGAAGCCCTGGGTGACGAAACGTAAATAAGGACCCCGATATGAGCGAGCTTTCCCTCGTGAGTCGATCGAATCTCCGTCAAGGCGCGGTCTATATGCTGGTCGGGCTGGTCTGGGGAATGGTGATCCCCGCGAGTCCATTTCCCCGACTGGCCCTCGGCGCGCACATTCAACTCACGGCACACGGCGTCATGTTCTTGGTTGCCGGTCTTGTCATGCTTCATCTCCCGTTTGGGAAAGGTGGCGTGTCATCCAAAATTCTCGCCGCCGGTCCCTGGTTGACTTGGCCAGTAATGCTGACGGAGATGGCAAACGGTTGGTGGGGCGCCCGAAAAACGCTCCCCATCGCCGCCGGCCAAGCTGGCGCCGTGGGGGCGGAGCCATGGCAAGAAACCGTCGTTACGGTCGCTCATCTCATAGGAGCGGTGGTCTTAATCGCTTATTGGGGAGTCATCGTGGCTGGGTTATTCCGTGCGCCGAGCCATGGCGCAGGCGCCTCGACATTGCCTCCCACCTGAATGTTTTCACAACGTATTTATGCACTCGCCTCTCGCAAAAAGAAGATTCGTGCTGAGCTTGCACGTCTCTGTGCGGCTGCCCCCGTCAGGAACTTGCCAGCCGGAACGCGAACGAGCGTCACGCCGATGCTGTTGGTTGATTCGTTCGGAGCGCCCTGAGTGTGACTTTTCCGAAGGCCCGAATGATTCGCCAACATCGAAGACGAGCACCGACTGTTGCTTATAGTTAACGACCGCCAACTGGCCATCCGGCAAGAACGCCAGTCCCATCGGTAAGAACTCGCCATCTATGGGACGCAGCGAGCCCAAGTGCTCGAGTTCTCTGTCGAACACCAGCACGCATTCATGGAAGTGGTCGGAGACAAAGAGGCGTCCTGATGGCGAGAACGCGAGGGCGAAC
>JBIKVL010000119.1:0-8504 GCA_044356875.1 Pirellulaceae bacterium
GCCGGCCCGGCGCAAGCCGCCGGTTTTCGTTCGGTTCCGGCCGGATGCGCCTAGAACCGGCCGCTGGCGCGGCTCGGCTGATGAGGGCGCGCGGCGCGGTTCATTGGCCGGCCCGGCGCAAGCCGCCGGTTTTCGTTCGGTTCCGGCCGGATGCGCCTAGAACCGGCCGCTAGCGCGGCTCGGCTGATGAGGGCGCGCGGCGCGGTTCATTGGCCGGCCCGGCGCAAGCCGCCGGTTTCGTTCGGTTCCGGCCGCACCCGCCTTCCAGTTGATCTTCCCCGGCGGGCGGGTTTTTCCTAGGATTTGGCCGATCGTAGTTTAAGGCTCGGCTTGGATCGCGTTTCGTCAAGGAGGGCGAACGTGCAAACCTTCAAAACAACTTTTGTCATCTTAGTGCTCATCGCGATGTTCTACGGGGTGTACGTCGTGGTGAACACGCCGCCGCCCTCCATGCCCAAGTCGGTTGCCGAAGCGATGACGGATGGCGAACCCACGCTGACCGTGGACGAGGGGGGCGAGCCCAGCGAGTCGGCCATCACGAGCACCGAAGTTGGCTCGACGACGACTATTCCCAGCCAGAACAGCAATTCGGCGCCGATCGAGAGTTCCAATCCTTGGACACGCGACCGCGGGCCGCTCGGAGCACCCGTCGCGACGGCGCCCAATGGCTCGTTGAACTCCGCGATCCCCTCTTCTCCGGCGATCCCCTCGTCTCCCGCGATCCCCTCGTCTCCCGCGATCCCCACGTCCCCGGCTTCGGAGGGCAACCCTGCCACGTTGGCGTTGCCGTCGCGTTCCGCCAGCGAAGACCGTAGCGCGATCGTGGAGGCCGCCGCCGAACCCCGTCCGCCGGTCGGCTTGGAACGCGGCGAGCCAACATCGCCAGCGCAGAGCGATGTGGTCGCGACAGTCCCCCCAATTTCGAATGGTTCTGCGTCAATCGCCCCGGATGCTGGGGTTTCGCCGCCCGTTGACCGATCGTCGGAACCGGCGGCCCCTTCGCCATCGGCCACTCTTCCGTCGCGTCCCATGACTGACGCCGCGGTGAACGGCGCCGCGGCGGTTTCGAACATTCCGCCGGTTTCCCCGCCAGTCTCCCCGCCGGAAGCGGGAACCGCGACGAGCTCGACGGGCGACAGCGTTCGCTTCGATCCTCCCGAAGTCATGATCGAACGCGGGTGGAACGAGGCTCGGGCCGAAGTCGAGGCGGGCAAACCCCGCCAAGCGTTGTTCGTATTGTCCCGATTGTATGCCGACCCGCGACTGACCGCCGCCGACCGTCGTCGTCTGCAGGACGCGCTCGATCCGCTTGCCGGTCAAGTCATCTACAGCCAGCAACACTCGCTCGAGCCGGCGTTCGTCGTCCGCCGTGGCGACACGTTGCCCGCGATCGCCGAACAATACCGTGTGCCCTGGCAATTGCTCGCCAATATCAACGGGGTCCGCGATCCCGAGTTCCTCGTGCCGGGTACCAAGTTGAAGGTCGTCCGTGGCCCCTTCCGCGCCGAAGTCCATCTCGTCGACCAAGAACTCACGTTGTACCTCAATCAGCTTTACGCGGGCCGGTTCCCGATTGCGATCGGACAAGACCCGGCGCCGACAGTGGGCGAATTCGAGATCAAGGGCAAGTCGGAGGGGCGCGAATTCGCCACGGCCGACGGACAGGTGATTCCCGCCGCCCACCCGGCTAATCCTTACGGCACGATGTTCATGGAAATCGGCCGCAACCTCGCTCTCCACGGAAGCGCGACCGCCGAAGACGCGGCGTCGAACGCGGGTTGCATCAGCCTCAGCCCCCGCGACGCGCTCGATGTCGCCGGTATACTCTCCATCGGCTCGACCGTCACCATCCGCCGCTGATCCGGTTCGCTGCTGATCCGGTTCGCCGCTGATCCGGTTCGCGGACAGGTCTAGCCCGAGAACAACGCGGCCACGCCTGGCAGCCACGCATTTTCTGGAGACCCGCTCCGTGTACGACCGTCAAGCGCTGATCGCGCTGATCCAAGAGAAAGCCCTGGAGTTCGGCGACTTCACGCTCGCCTCGGGCAAAAAGGCCCGATTCTATCTCGATTGCCGCCGCGTCACGCTCGATTCCCGCGGCGCGAATCTGATTGCCGCTGGCATCCTCGAACGGATCGCGGACGCGTGGCCCGACGCGGTCGGCGGCATGGCGGTAGGCGCCGACCCGATCACCGGCGCTGTCATCACGCTGGCGGGCCAGGGACCAAGGCCGCTCCGCGGCTTCATCGTCCGCAAAGAGGCGAAAGCCCACGGCAAAGGACGCGATGTCGAAGGGCCCGTCAAGGCGGGCGACCGCGTGGTGATCGTCGAGGACGTCGTGACCACCGGCGGCAGCTCGCTGCTCGCCATCGAAAAGGTCGAGGCGGCCGGAATGGTGGTCGACAAAGTGGTCGCCATCGTCGACCGGCTCGAAGGCGGCGCCGAAGCGTTCGCCAGCCGCGGCTACAAGCTCGAAACCTTGCTCACCATCCGCGATCTGGGCATCGATCCCGCTTCTTGATCCGACCGTCTGATCCGACCGTCTGATTCGACCGTCTGATCCGACCGCCCGAGCCGACCATGGAAACTTCCCTCCACCGCCAGCTGAAGGCGCTCTACGCCCACGGCGACGCGCGGCTGGAAGTGCCGCTCGACGACTACCGTATCGACGTCGTGGCCGATGGGCGGTTAGTGGAGATCCAGCACGGCAAGCTGGCGGCTATTCGCGACAAGATCGGCCGTCTGCTCGAACGCCATCAAGTCACGGTGGTCAAGCCGTTGATCGCCCGCAAGACGGTCGTGCGGCTCGACGGTCCCGGCGGCCTGGTGCTCGGCCAGCGGCTCAGTCCGCGGCGTTGCCGGCCGCTCGACCTGTTCCACGAGCTGGTCTATTTCACCCGAGTCTTTCCGCATCCGCGGCTGACGCTCGAAGCGCCACTCGTCGAGATCGAGGAGCGCCGCTATCCGGGGCACGGCCGCCGCCGTCGCTGGCGGCGGTCGGACCACGAGATTGAAGACCAGCAATTGATCGCGGTGGAACGCACGATCCGGCTCGTCGATCGTCACGACCTGCTATCGCTGATTCCCGGTCCCTTGCCGTTGCGATTCGATTCGGCCGCCATCGCCCGGATCGCGGCAGTGCCCCGCTGGGTGGCTCAGCGAGTCGTCTACTGCTTGAAAAAGATGGGAGCCACGCGGGAAGTGGGCAAAGTCGGCAACACTCGACAGTACGCGATCCGCGGTCTGGAGTGAGTCCGCGAGCTGCCCCAGTCCGCGAGCTGCCCCAGTCCGCGAGCTGCCCCAGTCCGCAGGCTGCCCCAGTCCGCACATCGCTCCGGTCCGCACACCGCCCACGTGTCGCCCTACCTGCTGGCCAGCACGCTCGATACAATGCGGCCCCGCGAGCGGAAAAACGCGCCATTGAACGCGGTCCCGCCGCCCTGACGCGGGCGGGAACACCCGTCGGAACAGCAGGAGGATCGGATGAGCGGCAAGGCGAAAACGGCGATCGTTCCCACTCGCGGCGATGACTACCCCGAGTGGTACCAGCAAGTGATCAAGGCGGCCGACTTGGCCGAGGTATCGCCCGTTCGCGGTTGCATGGTCATCAAGCCATGGGGTTGGTCGATTTGGGAAAACATGCAGTCGGTGCTCGACGGCATGTTCAAAGCGACCGGCCATGAGAACGCCTACTTCCCGTTGTTCATTCCGATGAGCTTCCTGCAGAAGGAAGCCGAGCATGTCGAGGGGTTCGCGAAAGAGTGCGCGGTGGTCACTCACCATCGGCTCGAGCCCGGCCCTGACGGCAAGCTGATGCCGGCCGCGCCGCTCGATGAACCCTATATCGTCCGGCCGACCAGCGAAACCATCATCGGCGCGATGTACGCGAAGTGGGTCGAGTCGTATCGCGATTTGCCGATCCTGATCAATCAGTGGGCGAACGTTGTGCGTTGGGAAATGCGCACGCGGCTGTTTCTCCGCACCGCCGAGTTTCTCTGGCAGGAAGGGCACACGGCGCACGCGACCGAGGCCGAAGCGTGGGAGGAAACCCGCCGGATGCTCGATGTGTATGCCGACTTCGCCGAAAACTGGATGGCGATGCCGGTCATCCGCGGCGAGAAAACGCCGGGCGAACGCTTCCCGGGCGCCGTTTCGACGCTGTCGATCGAAGCGATGATGCAGGACCGCAAGGCGCTGCAGGCCGGCACGTCGCATTTCCTCGGGCAGAATTTCTCCCGCGCCCAACAGATCAAGTTCCAGGATCAGAACGGCCAGGAGGCGTTCGCCTGGACGACCTCGTGGGGCGTCTCCACTCGGCTTGTCGGCGCCCTAATCATGAGCCATAGCGATGACGATGGCTTGGTGCTGCCCCCGAAGCTCGCCCCAAAACATATCGTGCTGTTGCCGATCCACCGCAACGACGCCGACCGCGCCAGCGTGCTCGCCTACTGCGATTCGCTGAAACGCGAACTGGAGGCGATCCCGTACGCCAACGGCCGCATCCGCGTGCAGATCGACGACCGCGACATCCGGGGCGGCGAGAAGGCTTGGTATCACGTCAAACGCGGCGTGCCGCTTCGCGCTGAAGTCGGCCCTAAGGACATCGCGCAAGACGCCGTGTTCCTTTCCCGCCGCGACACGGGCACGAAAGCCAGCACGCCCCGCGCCCAGTTGGTCGCCACCATCAGCCAATTGCTCGACGAAATCCAGTCCAACCTGTTCCACCGCGCTTTGAAATTGCGGGAAGACAACACGGTAACCATCGACTCGCTGGCTGACTTTCAAGCCTATTTCACGCCGAAGAACGAGGAACGCCCCGAGATCCATGGCGGCTTCGCCCTCTGCCACTTCAGCGACGATCCGGCCGTCGATCGGCTGCTCAAGGAAATGAAAGTCACCATCCGCTGCATTCCGCTGCAGGGCGAAAAAGAGCCCGGCCGCTGCGTCATCTCCGGCCAAGCCAGCACGCAACGCGCCGTGTTCGCCAAAGCGTATTAAAGCAAAGCGGCGTAAGCCACCCGGTTTTAGCGGAGCGGCGTAAGCCGCCCGGTAGCGATGCGAAAGCGTGTCGCCCCGGTGCCAAAAACGTTTGCGTGCGCGCATTGGTGCAAAGCGATCGAGCGGCTCACGGGCCAGGCGGCTTAAGCCGCTCCGCTCGTGTACCGACCTTCCAAAGCCGATGGCTCGGGCGTCATGCGAATGCGCTCACGCGGAGCGTGATACCGGGCGCCGGCCCAGCCATCGCCTACGGCTCGGCGGTAAACGCAATACCGTTCAACGAGCGTTAAGTCACTGTTGCTCGAAGGCTTGCGTCTGCTGAAACAGGGAGGGATAAAGACACTCGGATTCACCCCAAGTTAAGGACGGTTGAACCTGTTGGCCGAAGGCCAACTTCAACGTAGCCTGGGGCAACGCCCCAGGTGGGCCAGGCAACACACCCTGGGAAAACGCTAGTTACCGAAACACCTCCCTTTGGTTGGCTGAAGGCCAACCTCAACCCATTGTGTCGCCTCAAAAGAGGCCCTTTTTGCGGCAATTCGTTGAATCTCGCCAAAATCCATCCCATTGGCGATGGTGAGGTTGGCTTTCAGCCAACCAATTATGATTGGGCGGTCAACCGTCCTAGGGCGTTGCCCTAGGCTACGTTGAGTTTGGCCTTCAGCCAAAGAATCGGCAACGATTGACCGCCCGTGAAAACGTGCCGTGGCACTGTTGACGATCGGGTTCCAATCGCCCCGCGAAACCGCGACGCAACCTTCTATCCCGCAATTGTTTACGTAACATTGAACGGTATTGGCGGTAAACGAGGACGGCGCTCAACGAGGATAACGCTCAACGACCGCGTGTTAGCCTTCCGCCTCCAGCCTCAAGCCTTCCGCCTCAAGCCTCAAGTCTTCCTCCTTCAGCCTCCCGCCTTCCTCAATCCTGCAAGCGGAAGAGCCGTTTGAGGGCTTCGAGCAGGCCGTGGGGCGGTCCACTATGGGCTTCGTCGCGGAGCGACTCGAGTGGCGGGTGGAGCAGTTTATTCACGAGCCGGTCGAACGCGCGGCTGATTTCCTCGCGTGTGCGATCGTCGAGCGGCCCGAGTTTATTGAACAATCGCGCGAGCTCGTCGGCCTTCGTTTCGTCGGCGCGTTCCTTGAGCCGTTTGATCGTGGGGCCGGTCGCGCGATGGTACAGTTCGCGCATGAACCGCTGGGCTTCCTCTTCGATGATGTGCTGGGCCCGCGGCCATTCCTTCTCACGCGCCTTGCGGTTTTCGTCGCATACTTTCCGCAGGTCGTCGATCGAGTACAGATACACGCCTTGAAAGTCGCCAATGGCCGGTTCAAAGTCGCGGGGCATGGCGAGATCAAGGACGAAGAGCGTGCGTTGGGCTCGGCGGGCCGCGATCACGCCGAACATGTCGGCGGTGACGATCGGCTGAGTCGCTCCGGTCGTGCTGATGACAATGTCGGCGTCGGCCAACAAATAGGGAAGTTGGTTCCACGGCAACGCGCGGCCGGCCGTTCGTTCGGCCAGGGACACCGCCCGTTCGAAGTTGCGATTGATGATCGTGATATCGCGAGCGGATTCGTCGAGCAGATAGCGCAACGTTTCCTCGCCCATTTCGCCGGCGCCAATCACCAAAATCTTCTTGTCATCGAAACGCTCGAAGAATTGCCGAGCGAAATCGGCCACCGCGATGCTGGGGATGCTGAGCCGGCGTTGTTGGATCGCCGTCTCGGACGCGACGCGTTTGGCGACGCGGATAGCGGCTTGAAAGGCCGTATGGAGCAGTGGACCGGCGCTGTCGCCCGCCCTCGCCATTTCATAGGCCTGCTTCACCTGGGCGACGATCTGGGCCTCGCCGACCACCATGCTGTCGAGGCTTGCCGCCACCGTGAACAGGTGCCGAATCACATCTTCGCCGGTGCGTTCGAATAGGTCGTCGAAGATTTCGGAGGCGCTCAGGCCGTGGAAGTCGGCGAAAAACGCCACCATTTCCTCGTGGGTCGGGCACGAATCGGGCTGCTCGGACGCCACGTATAACTCGACCCGGTTGCAGGTCGACAACAGGACCGCCTCCGTCGTCGGATAGCGTTCACGGAGCCTGACGAGCGCGACGCGGGTTTGGTCCGGACTGAACGCGATCCGCTCGCGCACTTCAACCGACGACCGGTGGTGGCTGCAGCCGATCATTTGAAGCCTCATCCGCGCGTCTCCGACGGCGCGGGGGCAGCGGATGGATTGGAGCTAGGAGTCGCAGGGCGGCGTGACGCGTGGTCGCCCAACAGAACGAACCCCAGCGTCATCGCCAAAAAGATGAAGCTGGCGAGCGTCAGGTAGGCGACCTTGCGACCTTGCCGAGCGGGCTTGTAAAACGCTTCGAACAACGAGGCGACGACCAGCCAGGCGCAGAGCACGCCGGAAGACAGAACCACGGGGCCCGTCCAGGCGACGCGGCCGCCATGCTGGCCGGCATTCATCACGATTCCCGCGACCAAACCGGCCGTAAACAACCCGGTCGACACCAGCAACATCCAGCGATTGCAGCGCTGCAACCACTCCAAGCTGGGCAGGCGAAAGCCGGGACGCGGCGGCAACTTGTGCTTGAGCCGATACGATTGAGCCAAATACATCAGGCCTGCGGCGAACCCCAGCGACACGGCCACCGTGCCGAACAACTGCGCGAACCCATGGACGCTCCGCCAAATCCCGAGCGCCTCGTCCCTGGGAAAATGCGGCTCGTCCCGCACAAACCACGAAACGCCGATCAAGCCCAGCACCAGGGGCAGTAAGAACAGCCCCACCGAGTTTTCCGTCCGCCGCACCAACAGCCCCACATACACCGCCGCGACCAGCCACGATCCGAGCAAGCACCAGTCAAACCAGCTCGACAACGGCGTGACCTGCCCGCCCAACGACGCCTCGCTGCGGGCGAGGTTCACCAGGAACAAAGAATGAGCCAGCAGTCCGGCCGTCGCGAAGGACACCATCACGATGATCCGGACACGCGCGCGGAAAAACAACCGCGACACCTCCGCCGCGAGCGTCACGCCGTAGCTGGCCACAAAACATGTCAGGGATATACCGGTCAACATGAGGCCTTCATACTATCCGCCAGTCGGCGGCTGGCCAAGTCGCGGCCACGCGGATGAATCGGGACTTATCGCTTTGAGGGGTTAGGCGAGTGACGACGACGAACAGGACGGATGCGGTTGGAATGACGTCGCGGAACGCGGACCGCGGGCACGGCGAGCTGTTCACAAGTCCCGATGTGGAAGCCGCGCGGCAAGTGTTTCGCGCGAAATCCAAACGGCTCGTGGATAAGGTCATGTCGGTCCCCGATGCCGTTCGCCAGTTCGTCGCCGACGGTGATTATCTCGCGTCGGGTGGCTTCGGCGGCGACCGGATCGCGACCGCGCTCCTGCACGAAATCGTCCGGCAACGCTTCCAACAACTCGGATTCGCCGGCCACACGGCGACTCACGACTTCCAAATCCTCTGCTCGGGAAATGGCA
>JBIKVL010000120.1:0-8462 GCA_044356875.1 Pirellulaceae bacterium
ACTTCACTTCGCACGGGTCGATTGCCCCCGTCACTGGCGCCGCCGATGTCGGATCGGGCGTCGCCGCCAACGGCAAATGCCCCTCGGCGGCGAAGAGCCCCGAGGTTGGATCGAGTCCAACCCAGCCAGCTCCGGGCAAATACACTTCCGTCCAGGCATGCAAATCGGTGAAGTCGCGGTCCGTTCCCGACGGTCCATCCAACGACTTCACGTCCGGCGTCAACTGAATCAAATACCCCGACACAAACCGCGACGCCAACCCCAAATGCCGCAAGACTTGCGCGAGCAGCCACGCCGAATCGCGGCACGAACCGCTTCCCAGCGTCAACGTCTCCTCGCACGTCTGAACCCCCGGCTCCATCCGAATTAGATACTTCACGCGGTGATGGATCAGTTGATTCACCGCGACCAGAAAATCGACGGTCCGCATCTTCTCGCGGTTCGCGGCGGTCGGCGCCTTGCGCAATAACTCCTGCATCCGCGGACCGGCTGGCAACGCCTGCCGATACGGCCGCAATTCCGATTCGAGCCAACTCTCGTATTCAAACGGGAAGTCGGTAGCATCCGGCTCGAGAAAAAAGTCGAACGGATTGATCACCGTCAATTCGGCGACCAAATCGACCTCGACCCGCAACGACTTCGCCGGCTTCGGAAACACCAACCGCGCCAGAAAATTCCCGTGCGGGTCCTGCTGCCAATTGAGGAAGTGCTCTTTCGGCGTCACCCGCAGCGAATAGCTGGCCACCGGCGTCCGGCAATGCGGCGCCGGCCGCAACCGCACGACATGCGGCGCGAGCGAAACATACCGGTCGAACTCGTAACTGGTGGCATGATGCAACGCGACGCGGATCGACATGGGCGGGAATGGTGGTTAGTGGATAGTGGTTAGTGAATAGTGGTTAGTGGATAGTGGTTGTTTGTTAGTGATTAGTGGTTAGTGGGTAGTCATCGTTCGTCGTTGACTGTTAGTCGCTGATCGCTGACAGGGCCTTGTTGTTCATTTTTCTTTGAGTACTTACTTGAATTGCCTGGGATCCGATCCTGGACGCGGAAGACGGATGTAGTCAGGCGGTCAACCGTCGGCGACACCAACCACCCCTATCGCTCCCGCCCCACTGACAGCCAGCCACTAACCACTAGCAACCAGCAACTAGCAACTAGCAACTAGCAACTAATCACGAACCATCAGCCAACCGCTCACGTTCCGTTTTGGACGGCGAAGAACGTTTCCTGGATGGAGTGTCCGACTTCGTTGAGGTGTTTTTGGAAGCCGTCGATGAATTCGTGCAGGCCGCGGGCGATCACTTCTTCCATCGACATGTAGTCGAATTCGGCGCGGAGCCTTCCCAGGCGTTGTTCGGCGGCGTTGCGGTGGGAACCGGGGGTGCCGCCGGTGATCGTGAGCAGCGATTGCTCGGCCCGCAGCAGGCAGAAGTAGACGGCGCGGGGAAAATCGCGGTCCATCAGCAGGAAGTGGGCGACTGAATGCGGCGCGATCCGGCCTTCCGCCTTGCGGTACGCTTCGAGGGCGCTCGCCGATTTCAGGAGCGCGGCCCATTGCAAGGTGTCGAACGACACGTGCGAGTCAACGCTGGGGGGCGAGAGTTCAAAGTATTTGACGTCCAGGATCCGCGAAGTCTTGTCGGCGCGTTCGAGCAACCGCGCGAGGCGGCGGAAGTGCCACGCCTCGCCGTGCGACATCGTCGCCTCGGTCGCTCCTTCCAGCAGATAGCCGGCGTCGCGAATCGACTGGAAGAATTCGAACGGCGTGGCGACCACCTGGGCTTGGGTCGCGGACCGCACCAGCAGGTAGAACTTGTTGAGTTCCTCCCACATCGTGCTGCTGATCATCTCGCGGACCGTGCGGGCGTTCTCCCGCGCGGATCGCAAGCAGGACAGGATCGAGTTCGGGTTGGCGTCGTCGAAGGTGAGGAACGCGAGCACGTTTGACTGCGTCGCTTCGCCGTAGCGTTGGTAGAAGTCGACATGGTCGCCGGTCGTGTAGATCAGCGGGTCCCACTGATGCGGCGCGTCGGGCCCGAGGTCGAGCGACAACGTCAAGTTCACGTCGATGAACCGAGCGACGTTCTCGGCCCGTTCCACGTAACGGGACATCCAAAACAGCGAATCGGCAACTCGGCTCAACATGGCGGAAAATCACGGCTGGAGGTGGCGAACGGACCGCGGGACGCTCAAACAACGTGTTACGCGGGCACACGTGGCGTATGGTTTTTCAGAACCCAGGTGTCTTTGCTGCCGCCGCCTTGCGAAGAATTGACGACCAGGGAGCCTTTCACGAGCGCGACTCGGGTGAGCCCGCCAGGCAAAATGAAAATGTCCTCGCCATACAGGATGTACGGACGCAGATCGACGTGGCGACCCTCCAGATGGTCGCCAACCAGCGTCGGCACCCGCGATAGGGACATCATCGGCTGCGCGACGTAGTTCCGTGGATTCGCTTCGATCAGCTCGCGATACTTTGCCAATTGATCCGGAGTCGCGCGGGGTCCGAGCAGAATGCCGTACCCGCCCGACTCGTTCGCCGGCTTGATCACTAGCTTGTCCAAGTTCGCCAACACGTGCGCCCGCTCCTTCTCGTCCGCGCACAGGAACGTCGGCACGTTGGGCAGCTTCATCTCCTCGCCCAGATAGTACTTAATCATCTTCGGCACGTAGGCGTACACCGCCTTGTCGTCGGCGATGCCCGTGCCCGGCGCGTTCGCCAAAGCCACTCGACCCGCGCGGTACACATCCATGATCCCAGGCACGCCCAACGTCGAATCGGCGCGGAATGTCTTCGGATCGAGAAACTCGTCGTCGATCCGGCGGTAAATCACGTCCACTCGCTGCAATCCACGCGTCGTGCGCATCTTGACGTAACCGTCATGCACGACCAAATCCGAGCCTTGCACCAGTTCGACGCCCATCTGCTGGGCAAGAAAACAATGCTCGAAATACGCCGAGTTGTAGATGCCGGGCGTCAGCACGACGACGGTCGGATCGTTGCCGGCCGATGGCGGCGAGATGTACTGCAGCATCTTCAGCAGATGCTCGGGATAGTCCTCGACGGACAACACCGACAGCCCCTGGAACAGCTGCGGAAAGGTCCGCTTCATGACCTCGCGGTTCTCAATCACGTACGACACGCCCGAGGGACATCGCAGATTGTCTTCAAGCACGTAAATCTGGCCGTCCGAATCGCGGATCAAGTCGGTGCCCGTGATGTGGCACCAGCGGCGACGGGGCGGGTCGAGCCCCTGGCAGGGCTTGAGGAAATTCTTCGCCGAAGTCGCCATGTATTCCGGAAAGTACCCGTCCCGCACGATCTTCTGATCGTGGTACATGTCGTCGATGAACAGGTTGAGCGCGGTGATCCGCTGCTTCAATCCGTCCTCGATGTACTTCCACTCCTGACTCTCGATGATCCGCGGAATCAGATCGAACGGCCAGATCTTTTCGGTGCCGGCGGAATGCCCATACACGTTGAACGTGATCCCCATGTTCAACAACGCGAGATCCGCCGCCTTCTGACGCTGCGTCAGCTCGCCGTCCGACAGTTGCCGCAGCCGCCACGCCAGCCATTCCGCCCGCGTCCGCGGTTCGCCGTCGGGCAAAAACATCTCGTCGTAAAAGCCCTCCGTGTCGTAACTCGGAAAACGCGTCCCGCCCGCCGCCTGCGCCTGCGTGTTGCTCATCGTCGCCTATGCCTTCTCCGAGTGAATGGCCGCCCGCCAGTTCCCAATCCGCCTCGCTCGACCAACATCCATGGCAGTTCGCGCGGGAACGCCTGTTCACAAGGCAAGTCCCGCCTGAAAAACGGGCAGCCGCGCGAGAGGATTCGTGCGAAGTCGAGCTACGTTCTTTATCGGCGTTCCATTATGGCAAACCGCGTGCCTTGGACGGGGCGGTGGCCGGGCCGGCTTCCAAATAAGCCAGCAAAGCGGCAATCTCCTCCCGCGAGAACGGGTCGAGCAACCCCTCGGGCATCGGCGAAGTTCCCAATTCAACGAACTCCGCGATCGTCCGCTTGTCCACCTCCACCGTTTGGCTCGGACGCAGCGGGTCGGTATTCAACTTCAGGCTTTGCGAACGGTAGTCGCCAGCGCTCACCACGCGGCCCGTCCACACCTGTCCGCCCTCCGTCACCACCCGCACATTCCGATACGACTCGGCGACCGACAGCGACGGCCGCACCATCGACTCGAGCATGTCCCGCCGACTGAACCGCTGCGCGACATGAGTCAGGTCGGGCCCGATCGCCGGCCCACGTGCTCCCACGCGGTGGCAACGCGAGCACAACGCCTCCTGAAATACCCGCTCGCCCCGCGCCACCGCCGCCGCCAACCGCGTCCTCGCCTCGGTCGCGGCGGTCGTCTCCGTCGCGTTCGGCGGTGTAGTTGCCGATCGCGGTGCTGGCGCGTTCGCCGCTGTGGCCGCTGGCGCGTTCGCGGCTATGGTCGCAAGCGGCAGGAGCGCTTCGAGCGTCCACGCTTGAACGATCGGCCGGGCGGCCGGAGGCGGCTCGTCGGGTGTTGTGGCAGATTCCAAGAGCTTCGCGAGCGCGGGACGATCGGCCTCGTCGACCGTCGCCAAGCTGGCGGAACGCAAGCGTTCCAAGAACCCGGGCATCCCCTGGCCACCGACCAGATCGGCGGTGGCGCCGAGCGCGCGGAACTGCGTTTCGCGCAGCTCCTTCGTCCATCCCAAGCGGTGATCACTGAGCGCCAGCAGTCCCGCCAACCGATCCTCCTGCGAATCGCTCGACAACAGGTCGCGACAGGCCAGTTCGGGAAGTTGTCGCGCATTCAACCGGGCCAACAGCAACGCGAGTCGGCGGCGGAGATCGCGGTTCGATCCTTCCACCGCGAGCTCCCAGCCGTCGGCCGCACTGGGCCATGCGGCGACCGTCAGTTCGACAAGCCGATCGACATCCGCACTCAACGGCTTGGCATCGACGCTAGGTGGCTTGGCATCTACGCCTGGCGTCTTGGCTCCCGAAGCGTCGCCGTTCCAGGCCAGTTCGACAACTCGCGCCCAAAGGATTCGTTGGCCCACAGGCAACTGCCGCGGCGCGATCCGCGCGGCGGCGCGCAGGAGCGGTTCGCGGTCAGACGCCTGCGCGGCGCGAGCGAGCGCTACGAGCACTTCCAGTTGACCCGCTGTGGTTCGGGGCGCCGCTGGGTGCATGTCCGATTCGGTCAGTTGCAACGCGCGCGGCCGCCAAGCGTCGAGCGGCAAGCGTTCGAGCGCGATGCGGGCCGAGTGCCGCAGCCACGGATCGGTGTCGTCGAGCGCGGACCAGATTTTGTTGAGCGTCTGGGGATCCGGTTGGCGTGCGAGGCGTGTCATTTCGGCTCGACGTGCGCGCTGCGCTGTCGCGAAACGGTTCGCTTCCGCGACATGGTCGACAGGGTCGCTTTTGCCGCCGGCATCGCTCTGGCCGCCGACATTGCCCCGGCCGCCTGCGTCGCGTGAGTCGCTTGGAGGCGTGGCGGCGGCCGCCGGATTCGCGGGCGGCTGGATCGCGGAGACTCGGTACAACGCCGACTGGGTTTTCCGTCCCCCAGTGATGAGGTAAAGCGCGCCGTCGGGACCGGCGGCGAGATCGGTCACATTTAGCGGCCGACCTTGCAGGAACAGTTCGGTGCTGGCGCGCCAACCGGCGCCTTGCGGAAACAGGTGGACCGCCAAGACTCGACCGTATGTCCAGTCAAGCGCGAACAGGGCCGAGCGGTACGGCGCGGGGAACGCGAGCTGGTCGCCGAACATCACCGAGGTCGGCGAGCTGCGGCCGATGTCGATGACCGGCGGCGTATGCTCCGGTTGGTCATGGAACCGGGGCGGCCATTGGCCACCCGCTTCACGATACCCCGTATCGCCACCCTCCATCAGATGCACGATCCGCGTGGGACGGTACCACGGCTTGCCCATGTCGAATTCGTTGTCGGCATCGAACGTGAACATGTCGCCGCTTGCGTGCGCCGCGATACCGTACGGATTGCGAAGCCCCGACGCGACGATTTCCCATTCCCGGCCGGCCCGGTCGAAACGCAGCAGATAGCCTTCCCGTCCCGGTTCACCGCGGCGAGTCGGTCGCAGCGGCGACGTCAGATCGAGCACGTCAGTGGTTGGCGTCGCCACGCTGTCGCCATGAATCGCGAGCAAGCGTCCGTCGCGCGTCGCGAGATCGTTTCGCCCATGACCGACGCCGCCAGGAAACGATCGCAGCGATTCCATGGCGTCGATCCGGCCATCGTCGCGAAAACGCAGCCGGTGGACGGTCTTCGAGTTATTCGCGTTGGCGTAGAGCCAACCGTCGTCATAGATCAGTCCCCGGCATTCTTCGAGCAGCACGTCGATCGGCTCCACCTGCGACACCGAGGCGCGATCGTCCGCCAGCGTGAACCGCAACAGGCCACGGTCTTCCCGCGAGATCGTCAACCGCCCCTCGGCGTCGAACGCCATGGCGATCCAACTGCCCTCGTCGGCGGCGGCGGTGCGAACAAGCGTGACTTCGAAGCCGGGAGCGGTCCAAAACTTCGGGCGACGCTCAACGGCGTCGGCACCCAGCGTCTGCCGCCACTGCTCGTAGTTTTCATCGGCGGCCAGCGAAATATCTCGTCGTCCAATTCCCCAGAGTTCAGGCGGTACTGGTCCACCATCCACGGGCGGCGCGCCGGCCACAGGCGGCGCGCCGGCCGCATTGAGGTTGTCAGCGGCCGGATCAACGACGCGCCATGCGGCGTCGGAGACGAGCGTCGCGCGGGGACCAGCAAGCGGTTGCCAAGCGAGCGAAAGGGCGAACGCCGATGGTCCATCGACCGGTTCCAAGATCACTTCAATCCGGTTGGAACCGCGGCGCAGCAGGCCCGTTGCCGACAGCGTTTGCAAGGGACAGTAAGGCTCGACGCGCGCGAGCGATTGGCCGTTGATTTGAACCGTCGCGCGCGCGAAGTCCGCCGCCAATCGCAGCTCGGCCGCTTGAATCCCCTGCGGCAAGTCGAACTGCCGTCGGAAGACGGTCCGAGCCTTCGTGGGCGCCGCAAGCCATCGCGGCGAGGCGGCATGGTTGTTCGCGACGGCGGGCGCGGTCGCCGCAGCGTCGGCTGATTTCGCAGCGGCGACGACTTCGTCAGCGGCGGCTGATTTCGCGGCGGCGGCGACTTCGTCAGCGGTGGCCGCTGCCGCGCCAACCGCGACTGTCGAGAACGCGGCGGCGATAATCGCAACCTTGGAGAACCCGAACATCGAGAATGCGACCCTCGCGAACGCGACCCTCGAGAACGCTGGGGCCACGGGCGCAACGGCGATCAGCGACGCAGGCGGAACGGTATGCGATCGCGTCAGTGCGGTAGGGGAAGAACGATTCGCCATGAAACGACTCGCGCGAGGGGTTCGGTTCCGGCGAACCGGACCGCGCTACGCCAACAGCTTGTTGACGATATTGCCGGCGACGTCGGTCAACCGGAAATCGCGGCCCTGGAACCGGAAGGTGAGTTTGCGGTGGTCCAATCCGAGCAGGTGGAGGATTGTGGCGTGCAGATCATGGACATGCACGGGGTCTTCCACCGTGTAATAGCCGATTTCGTCGGTCTTGCCGATGGTCTGTCCGGGCTTGATGCCGCCGCCCGCGAGCCACATGGTGAACGCGTCGATATGGTGGTCGCGGCCGGCGAAATCCCGCACCTCGCCTTGCGGCGTCCGGCCGAACTCGCCGCCCCAGACCACGATGGTATCGTTGAGCAGTCCGAGCCGTTTGAGATCCTGCACCAACGCGGCGGCGCCTTGGTCCGTTTCCCGGCAGATCTTATCAAGCGACTCGCCGAGCTCGGTGCCCTTGTTGCCGTGATGGTCCCAGTCGGTATGGAACAACTGCACGCAGCGCACGCCGCGTTGCACAAGTCGTCGGGCGAGCAGGCAGTTGTAGGCGAACGACGGCTTGCCGGGCTCGATGCCGTACAACGCCAGCGTCTCGGCCGTTTCCCCGCGAATGTCCATGAGTTCGGGAGCGCTCGACTGCATCCGGAACGCCATTTCGTACGACGCGATCCGGGTCGCGATTTCGGGATCGCCCGTGGCATCGAGTCGAAGGCGATTGAAATCGTTGACGGCTCCGATGAATTCGCGTTGCCGGTCGGGCGAGATGCCGGCGGGGTTTTCGAGGTCGAGGATCGGGGCGCCACCCGTGCGGAACGGCACGCCCTGATAGGTGGTCGGCAGGAAGCCGCTGCCCCAATTCGGCGCGCCGCCCCGCGGCCCACGCGGGCCCGACTGCAACACCACGAAACCGGGCAGATCCTTCGATTCGCTGCCAATCCCGTACGTCACCCACGCGCCCATGCTCGGGCGGCCAAACAGCGGCGAACCGGTGTTCATGAAAAACTTCGCCGGCCCGTGATTGAAGACGTCGGTCTTCATCGACCGCACGATCGCAACGTCGTCGACGATCTTCGACAGGTGCG